>NZ_JBHFNP010000306.1:0-113354 GCF_041929235.1 Microseira sp. BLCC-F43 | reverse complement strand
TAGAGGCAAGAGTTAAAGACCTACTTCAGGATGCTTGCTAGTCCTGAACTCTAGAACCAGATGATTAAACAGATTTATGGGTTAAGTCAGTGTCATTTGGATAGTTACCGACCTCTAACCTTGTCGAAGCAAACATTACTTAATTGAGCAGAAATGCAAAACTACGTATTCGTTTTAGACACCAATAAACAACCTCTCAGCCCTGTCACTCCTAAACGAGCCAGGGAGTTATTGACCAAGCAAAAAGCGGCTGTACTCAGGATGTATCCGTTTACAATTATCCTTAAACATGCAGTTCCTAATCCAGTACCAAGATCGCTCAACGTCAAATTAGATCCTGGTTCTAGATTTACTGGAATTGCGGTTTTGGATGGAGAAGATGTTATCTGGGTTGCTGAGTTAGAGCATCGAGGTTGGCAAATCAAAGACTCTTTGGAATCAAGACGCTCTTTGCGCCGTAGTCGTCGTAACCGCAAAACCCGATATCGCCAAGCTAGGTTCAATAACCGTAAGCGCAAGGAAGGATGGCTTGCCCCATCATTGATGCACCGCATTTTGACAATTGAGACTTGGGTAAAACGACTTTGTCGTTACGCCCCAATCGCATCAATCGCGATGGAATTGGTTAAATTCGACACACAGAAATTGCAAAACCCAGAAGTCAACGGTGTTGAGTATCAACAAGGCGAACTAGCTGGGTATGAGGTGCGGCAATACCTGCTTGAAAAATGGGGGCGCAAGTGCGCTTACTGCGACAAAGAAGGTGTGCCGCTCCAAGTCGAACATATTCATCCCAAAGCAAAAGGAGGCAGCAACCGAGTTAGCAATTTAGCTCTGTCGTGTGAGCGATGCAATACCAAAAAAGGAACTAAGTCGATAGATGAGTTCCTCAAAAGAGATGGTTCTAGGTTGGAGAGAATAAAGCGTCAAGCTAAATCTCCGCTCAAAGATGCAGGCGCAGTTAATTCAACTCGTTGGGTATTATTCCACGCATTGAAGAATATCTTGCCCACAACAACGGGAACTGGTGGACAAACTAAATACAACCGCACCAGACTTGAGTTGCAGAAAACTCATTGGGTTGACGCTGCTTGTGTTGGCGAAGTCGAAAAATTGAATCTGCTAACTCAACAACCATTGCGGATTAAATGTACTGGATGGGGAACTCGTCAAATGTGCGGAACTAATAAATACGGGTTTCCAATCCGGCATAGAGAGCGAAAGCAAGTTCACTTTGGTTTTAGAACTGGCGACATTGCCAAGGTTGCTGTCACCTCTGGCAAGAAAGTGGGTCAGTATGTTGGTCGTGTATTGTGCCGCAAAACTGGCAACTTTGATATCTCAACTAAGACGGGTCGGGTCGCTGGTGTTAGTTACAAATTTTGCTCACCAATCCACAAAAAGGATGGTTACTCGTATGCATTTTGAAGATATGACACGGCAGTTAAAACTGCTCGGATGCCTGTGTTTCCTCCCTGCTCTGAAGAGGCAGGGCTTCCACACTCCCGGAGGTTTTTAGGTGATATTTACTATAAACTCTAACATCAGACTTAAAAACTATAAATTGATAGTTTAAGTAAGAGCGCAAGAGAAGGCGGTGAACTTTGGCTGGTGAGAGGATCGATCATCCTTTTACCCTCACCAATAAGTCCTGAATCTCGCAATTTAAAGCTTCACAAAGCGCATCGAGGGTATCAAGCTGAATACCTTTGGCTCTACCTTGCTCCAGCTTTTGAATATTTTGAGGAGACATATCAATGAGTTTAGCCAGTTCATACTGACTCAACTCGCGAGATTCCCTGACTTGCTTAAGCCTGATTTCTACGGGCATAATCCAAACTATATTTTTATTATAACATGTAGTATTACTTTAATTGCTACTACTATTAATAATAGTAGTTTATAACCATAGGATAATAGTATCACAAAGGGTAATACTATTATCCATTGATTTATACTATTTATAGTACTACTATGAGTAAGAGAGAAGGCGGTGAACTTTGGTCGGTGAACCGCCTTCTCAGTCAAACCCTGTAAACAAGGATTTTTTCAATGGTATCGCAAGCTTTGGAGCAAAACATTACGCAGCTACTATGGCGCATCAGCAATTACTGGGATCGCGATTTTGATGCTGCCCGGATGAGTTTGCAACAACAAGAAGTTGAAGACATTGCCACGTTGCTAATCGAGCAGCTAAGTGCCAACCTCAAAGGTGCTGTGCTTGCTAACAACCTTTTAATCATCAGAAATCGGGCAACAATTCAACGTCCTTGGATAATTGTGCGTATTTTACCAGGGGCAAAAACTCACATTATTGCTCGTTTTGTCAATCGCCAAGATGCGGAAGATCGTTTAAGAGCTTTGCGGCGGTATGTGCCAAATGCCATTTTTGAGATTGTCTTCGATTTGGTTGAAAGCTGATAGTGTTTTTTAGGCGTTCGCGCAGCGGAAGGGAGGCATATCGCTTGATTTAGGTTTAAGCGATCGCACTGCTGAACTGGTTGCTGCTGTTGCGAAGTCTTCGGTAGTTGGTAGTATAGGAAGTGATATACCTACATTAGGCTGGGCGAAAACTTCGCCGCTGCCCAGTCAATGAATATTCGCTATAGTTGATGGATGCTGCCGTTGTTTGATTTAAGAGGTTCTAGAACATGGCTGTTCGTGAAGAATTGATGCGTGAAATTGAACGCGCAACCGATGAAGTACTGCAAGTTTTGTTGAGCATTTTGCGATTGAATCAGATGAATTTATCTACATCGATTGATGCGTCGCAGGCTGCTAATTCAGCATCGCAGAAGCATTATCCTCTGAGAGATTTACCAATAATAATTGCTGAAGATTTTGAGGCAACGATGACTGATAGCGAAGTCGTCAGAGCCGCGTTGCAAAAGTTGCAGTTAGCGTTGGAAGCAGATAAGTTACAAGAATCTGCTCTCTATGCTGAAATTTACGCAGGCGATCCAGAGTTACAAGAACTGGCATAAGCGGGTTTAGAAGAATGGCTCCAGGTATAAACCTTAAACGGGGTACGCCCGTTGAGCGACAGGAGATAGCCAACGCGATCGCGCTCTTACACCACTAGCACGATCTATAGTAAAATGGTATATAACAAAATCAAGTAAATAACCAGTTAAAACAATGACGTTACAAGAAATTATTGACCAAGTAAAACAGCTTTCGCTGGCGGATAAAGTTAGGTTAATTGAGCAAGTGACTCCACAGATTAAGCGAGAGTTGAGGATTGCTGGGCTGGTTGCACCCAGAAAGTCGTTGCGTGGGATTTGGCGAGGGTTAGACATCACAGAAGATGATATTAACCAAGCTCGAAGTGAAATGTGGGCTAACTTCCCTCGCGAGGATTTCTAATGCCAGATTGTGTAACTGATACTCATGCCCTGATTTGGTACTTGGAAGATAGCCCCCGCTTGGGAACAAACGCCAGTCAGATTTTTACAGCTTGCAAACAAGGGGAACTCATCATCTGGGTGCTAACAATTTGGTTGGTAGAAATTATCTATTTGCCAGAAAGAAATCGCATTCCCTTGGAGCTAAAAGAGCGATTTAATGCTGAGTTACAGGCAGGTAATAGTGGCTTAGTTTTGGCAGATCTAACACGAGAGGTGGTTGAAGCAGTTGAGCAAGTCCCTCGTAATTTGGTTCCAGATATGCCGGATAGGATAATTGTGGCGACGGCTTTATCCCTTAACTTGCCCCTAATTACCCGTGACGCTAGGATTCGGATGGCAAGTGTAAATACTGCGTGGTAATAGCGATCGCATTCTACTATTTCCAGAGCGCGGGATAATGCGATCGCTTGCTTCAAAGTGGCGCGATTGCGCTAACGCGCACGCTTCGCGATCGCACTCCACAATCGCGCTTTCGAGTTTGGGCTTACAATCGGCAAAGGATAGAGCTTCTTCATCGAGATAGCCTGCGAACGCGACTGCGTGCCTTTGGCATTTCGCCATTTCAATTACTGCCCAGACGGGATAGTTCATTGTTTTGGCTCGCATTTGCCAGTATTTTCAATACACCTCATCATGACTGCCAATGTCGAGTAAGAGAATTTCCTCATCTCCTGAATCTGGATTCGCAACAAAGTCAAATACAATTCGACAGTCATACTCCACAGTACAAGCCCAAGATCCAGCTAGCTGACCTTTGAGTTTGTGTGTTTGGAGTGATGGATCGAAAGAGTTTTCTGCCAAAAGTCTCAAGACAGCTTCAACTTTGGGTTGTAGCTCTGGGTGTTTGCGGATGAGGGCTTTGTATGCACGTTTAAACGAGCGAGCAAAAGTGATAATTTTCAACTGTTTAGCTCCGCGATCGCTTCATCAACTGTGCCTCGAAAGACGTTTCCTTTCTTGTAGTCTTGTTTTCCTTGTGCAATGTTAGCGGCAATTTCGGTACGACGGCGATCGCTAAGCCTTCGCTGCATAATACCAAGCAGGGCAGTTTGTTCATCTAGAGACAAGGTTTCGATCGCGTCTAAAATGCTATCAAATGTTGAGGTTTGCATGGTGAGTTGGCTTTGGAAGCTCAAATGGCTCTGCCTTATTTTACTATCCCTTTCATGCGATCGCTGTTGACTATGAGAGATAGGAAAGAGTGATATGCCAAGGGCTAGCTTCGCGTGAAGCGAAGCTATCGCTCCAAGAATCGCACTCTCATCCCACCAGCACTCACATCCCCAAAAAGCGCGATCGCACTGTAGGATCGCGCTTTCGAGTTTGGGCTTACAATCGGCAAAGGATAGAGCCTCTTCATCGAGATAGCCTGCGAACGCGACTGCGGAAGGGAGGCATATCGCCATTTCAATTACTGCCCAAACTGGATAGTTCATTGTTTTAGCTCGCATTTCCAGTCCATTACGAATGGTTTCGGGTAATCCTTCCAGAAAGATTTGTGCTAATTCAGGGGAGAGATGTTCGGTGATAGCAGGCACATTTTGCATAGAATTAGTCCCTCGTTGGAATTCTCACGTTATAGGGTGGGTTAATAGCTTGGATGATTAGGCTTTCTAACTCTGATGATAGCTGTATCCACGCTCAGGAAATCTAATTGGTAAAAGGCGATTCGGATGTCTGTGGCTTTCAATTCTTCAATGAATGCCCAAAGTAAAGCTTTGTGACCTCCACGAAAGCGTTCGCGCAGCGTGCCGTAGGCGTATCGCGCAGAGTTCTAGCTTTGCCAATGTAAAGAATACCAAGAGTGCGATGCTTGACTGCGTAGATACCAGCACTCATCGGGAGTTGGCGAAATTATTTGTCAAGGGGAATACAATCTTCAAAGGGAATGGATGCAAGAGTATCGAGAATTTGGCGGGCTTCTTCCTGAATCGAGTTGGTCATTAAAATGGGCAGCGATCGCAGTTTTTCCATCGTACAGCGCGATCGCACCCCGAGCTCAAAAGAGCGATCTGTCTCTCTTGGGCGATCGCTCTCGCTCTGAGTTGAGGAAAAAATAAAAGGCGATCGCATTAGTGGCAGAACAAGCGAAGTCTTTTGGATCTGATTGGTTTTTTCCAGACAAAATTGGTGCGTTACGGCTGAATTTGTGAATTAACTTGTTGACCCAAAACATTGCTGCCGCCTAACGCACCCTACCACTTAACCGTTTACTTGGACGAGAGCGATCGCCCTGATTTGAGGAAAAATAAAGGGCGATCGCATTTGTGGCAGAACAAGCGAAGTCTTTTGGATCTGATTGGTTTTTTCCAGACAAAATTGGTGCGTTACGGCTGAATTTGTGAATGACACAAAAGGCGATTGCTCTTGAGAAATTGATAAGAGGTGCTCGCTCAAACCAAATCTTACTGTATTTGAGCGAGCGAGCGCATTCTGCGTAAATTGGAAACGCGATCGCCTTAATAACCAAGCAAGAAATATATCAACTACAGTTGATATTTTGGTTACGGTTAACACCATAACCAAGCCATTCCAGTTTCTTGTACATTCCCTCAGTTATCTTCATATCTTGTCCACCCTGATCCGGAGTTCTATAGTCCATCAAACTATCTCCTGCGGTATCATATAAACTCGAATCAAATTGTGCTTCATCCAGACCTAATGTATGACCTATTTCGTGCATTGTTAGGCGAAGCAAATTATTCCTTGATAATGAATTAATAAAGGCACTATTGAAATGAGTTCTACCATCCCCATCAAAGTTATTCCCACTGAACGAGTTAGTAGTATTATCTTGACGATAATTTTGGGAATTATCCATCCAAGATTCAGCAGCGATACCTGACATCCAATTACTGCCTAATATTCCCTTTGAACCTTGAGTAATTGCTATTTTCAGGATTCCACTTGATACTTTATCTCTGGTTATAATGCTTTCCCAGTTAGTAGCAGCTTGCTCAAAAATTGCCTTTTGCGTATCGGTGAATCCTCCATTAGGATAGAAGAGTTGGATATCAATATCTGGATTACCAGCCTTTTCCCAAGAAAGGTCGAAATTTGCCGCAACACCATGTTCATAGTAGTTGAAGGCGAGGTCATACCGACCAGCAGGTAGCGTTTTGGTTATTTCTGTAAAACCGTAAGCTTGTGTCCACTGATTCGGAGCTGTGATGTCAAACCACTCCCCTGTGCTGTGATTTTTGGCACGAATTTGGAACCCGTCATCACCCCTTACACGGAACTTGTAAGCACTACCATCAAAATCAGCCCAGGTGTATGCGCCAATCGCAAAATTGTTATGGGGTAGACGATTGCCATCTCCATTAGGTGCGCCATCTCCCCAGTCAACATTGATGCCCTTTTTGCCATCGCTGCGGGTGTTAGATCCCAAATTAATCACACCAATAGCATTCGGATTGTTCATCTCCCCGTTCCAGAAATTGATAGGGGGTTGATTACCTTGGCTGCCATTCCAATTGAAGACAGTAGCTTTCCACTGCTGGTATTCATTAACTGAATCTTGGAATTTGCTAGCTTGTTGCAGGTTAAAGTTTATCGCTGCACTGCCACCCCGCTCGTAGTATTCAACCGCAATTGGGAAGTTGCCACCATTGGAGTAGAAATAGCCAGAATTGGTTACAAATGGCTGATCTACCCATTTATCGACTACTGTTTGATTACCGATACGTACTTTTATGCCATCATCAGCTTGAGTTGTAATTTTGTACAGACCTGGAGCTAGATAACGCTGAGTCGTCATCCGCGCTGAGAAATTGTCTGAAGGGGTATTAGTAGGAGAGCTATTTCCCCAGTTGCGAGAGAAAGCTTGCTTGCCGTCTCCTAAGTCCTCAACAAAAGTTGGATTACCTGTTAAGTTGATGTTGTTGAAATATTCAGCCTTCCAGCGGTTAGCAGGGATTTGAGGTTGTGCGGCTGAGAAGTTAATGATAAATTTTTCCCAAGAACCAATGGTATTGCGATTGGCGTTAACACTTCCACCGCCTCCTCCTTCAGCAACTACATACTGTCCATTCTTGGCGCGAAGTGCCACCGAGTCTCCACTGCCAATCCGACCGCCTCCATTGACTTTAATAATTTTAAATTCTTCCCAAGGGCCAGGGTCTATTCTGTTGGCATTCACAACTCCACCACCACCGCCTTCAGCAACCATATACTGTCTGTTTTGAGCGACAATATTGATAACATCACCGCTGTTAAGCGAGCCGCCATTCAAGTCAATAAGTGTGAAAGTTTCCCAGAAACTAGCAACGTCACGGTTAGCATTTACTACAGACCCACCTCCACCTTCGGCAACAACATACTTGCTTTTTTCAAAAGTTTTGAAAGTTACAGGAATGCTGGATGCCTGCTCTATCCAAAAAGCTTGTCCGTCTAAACTAATCAGTGCCGTATCATCTTCAGCCTTTAACTCTAGAAGCTCGCCAGCACTTATGGTTTTTCCTTGAACAACTCTGGCAAAGATATCCCCCTCATCTCCAGCAGCATCTTTTGTATTTATCTGCGAGTCGATGTAGTGTCCGGTTTCTTCGAGTATTACACTGGCAATTGTCTGTGGATTTACAGCATTTTTACTGACAAACTCACTAGATAAGTAAATTGTATTGGTAGCCTTAGCAAAAGCACCATTTGCTCCATTAATTGCCGCAGATGGAAGAATCTTTATGGCTGGGAGTTCGGTAAAATCGCCTTTTGCCAACTTTTGAACTAGATCGTTAGCTACTTTGGGGTCAAAGTTTTCACCAAAAGCCAAATTCATCTTGGAATTGTAATTTGGATCGGTTGCCAAACCAGTAAGAGAATCGCGAGCCGATTGCAGAGCTTGTTGTAATATAGGAGTAACTTCGCTGCTGTCTGTTCCCTGAGACAACACTATTCCGGTGAGAGAATCTACAGATTTGTCAACATTCTTATTAGTGTCTTTTATCTGCGCTCCAAATGAGTTTTTACCCACCATCAAACTGTCTTCTATTTTCGGTACTGCTAGGGCAGCGTTAGTCAGTTCATGACTTGTACCACCCGTTGCCAAGTTTTTAAACGCTGCTGGGGAAATCATTCCAGCAGTTGTTTCTACGTTCCCAAGTATACCAGTCTGGGAAGGATTGACAAATGGATTCAAAGAGTAGTTGGGATCCGAGCCAAAAGTCTCTAACATGATTTTCTCCCTCTATTTTTCTTCAAGGTTTAACTTGCTTCTGCAAGATTATTGGAATGAGGTTTCGGGTAATATGCGTGTGCCGTAGCTGTTTTGCCAATTTTTCTTAATTAGCGGCAAAAATAGCTAATTTTTTACTCTTTTGTCGCTAAAAAATTGTGCTGGAACAATGCTGGTAAATTTTCAGATTATTTTTTGGAAGCGTTTCTGGCGCCAACTAATGCTCAAAGCACCAACTACCAATAAACCTAATACAGAAGAAGGCTCTGGTACTGATTCCGGATTCGGTTCTTGTTCAAGTTCCGGTAGGTGAAAAGTGAGAGTGCGAGTTTCGCCTTTGGCAAGAAATCCTGAAAATAAAGTTCCAATTTTTGAGTTACCTATGGCAACATTCGCTTCATCATCGAGGCCAAATAGATCGAGTTTATAGTCACCTGATGGCAGATTAGGTATGTAAAACTGCTCTGCCCAACCATCTCCACTGTAAAACGCATCAGGGATTTCATTAACGAGTCCTTGTTCTGCTGTGTAGCCAAACCTGCGTCCGAGTGAATCAGTCAAAATGAAATCTACTGGATCGAATAGACCATGCAGATAATTCCCAGGATTGTAAAAGGAGTTTGGCGAAATAACCGCCCAGTACATAATTTGAGGCGTGAGAGTCGGGATACTAACACTTAGACTGGGAATGTTAATAATTTCCTGATACCAGGGAATGAATCCTTGACCTCCCCGATGACCAACTGATTCGGCAGCCCACTCTATCAGTCCGACACAAGTAAAGTTGTTATCCAACCACCCTTTTTGCTTAAATGGTAAGAAATTACCCTTAAGCATTCCCCACCCAGTGAGGTATTGATACCCTGCAATGCGAACTTTGGAGTTTATCTTATCAGCCATCTTATTGGCGAGGTCATAAGAAATCGGTATTTCCCGTGTAGTTGATGATGGAAATGCTCGAAACACGCCCCGACTGCGTTCTTTCTGAACACCATTAACATTATCAACAGGCTCATATTTTCCGTTTTCTGGATTCCAGTATAGTCCTTCAGCAGCTGGCATGTTTGATTCATAAACGTAGCCATTGAAATGCAGTCCGACATGATCCCAACCCGGTAGTGGCACACTTCCAACAACTTCTTGGAATAACAGAGAAGCTTTTGAAGCATTTGTCGGAACAGTAAGACCTTCAAATTCAACAATGCCGCGTATGGAGTCGGAATTAAAGCCACCGGGGTTAGTACCAATGCCTAATACATCGTTCCATCTACCAGGTGCTGCCCAATTCATGACAACAAAATCTTCATTAGAGTAAGCATTATTTGGCTCTCCAGGCCACCAATTTGTATATCCAGGGCGCTGACCATTATTCACCCATCTGAAATCACCTTCTTTAGCAAAATCGCTCAATCCAATCCAAAAAAGTTCTTGGCCTCCGAAGTTTTTTATAAGCCAATTTTTCTCAGCCTCATTATTGATTGTGACAAGATTTCCGCTGGCTTGGTTAGCCGCATATTGATTGCGATGCCAGTTACTCGAAAAAGGGCCATAAAATAATGTGGGAGCTATGAAGTATTTATGTGTATTTGCAGGATTGTAATGAATGGGCTGCTTTATATTCTGAGCTTGAGCCGTACCCCCTGTTCCCATTGCGACAAGCATTGCTCCCATCGCAGCTATTGATAACTTTTTCATAACAGACACTAAATCTCCTCAATATTTAACTTAGTGTCGATATTAAGCTCGCATATTCCAAAAAAGCAATAGAATATGAACTTTTTTTGGTGGCATCAAAAAGTTCATAAAGTTCATAAAATTCATAATTATAAAATTAATAAAAAATTCAGTTGATCTTGCTGGTTTCGCGGTATAATCAAAAAAAATCTGAAATCAGAATGAAAAATGAATGCGGAAGAGATCTCGCAGTTATTGGCGTTTGCGGACAAATTAGTCTACGAAAAGACAGGAAAACACCTGGAATCTAGAGAAAAAGACATACTCAAACAAACACTGGAAGGCAAGGGTTATAAGCATTTCAAGTGCGATAACCTTAGAAATAGCTACATAAAACAGATTGTGGCTCCGGCTTTATGGCAGAAGTTGTCTGAAGTAACCGGGGAAAGAGTTACGAAAACAACGGCGATCGCAGTCTTGCAAAAACTACAGAAAGATCGCTTGGAAGAGCAAACAAATCCAGAGGTGCGATCGCAACAGAATCCAGAAACACAAAAAGAGTGCGATCGCAATGTCACACACCCGATAGTAGAGAGCGCTCGCATTGACGAATTGCTCGCATCATCCGCATCTGAAAATCATCAAACCCCACCCAATACATCCACCTGGCACAATTTCATAAACTCGCTCAAACCGGGATTACCGCTGTTGCTTTCATCGGCATTAATTGGCTCTGGATTTGGTCTATCTTGGTTAGCAAATTGGTACGGCGTCACAAATCATTTAGCAGGTGAATTGCCCAAAGCGCAAACAGGCTACGATTGGGCGCTAAAGTTAAATCCTGGTTCGCCATCGGGTCATTATAATTTGGGAAACCTTTACGAAGACCAACAAAATTATCAAGCAGCTAGGGAACATTATTCAAAAGCGATGCAAGATGATTTTGTGGCGGCTTCGGCTTATAACAACAAAGCTCGTTTATTGATTATTCAAGATAACAAACCCGCTGCTGCCGTAGATTTATTGCAAAAAGCTTTACCCCTGGCTAAAGATAAGATGGTGCGATATGATATTCATAAAAATATGGGTTGGGCGTTACTAAAACAGAGTCGCTATGAAGAAGCAGAAACACATTTGCGAACTGCGGTAGAATTAAAGAGCGATCGCGCGCCTGCTTATTGTCTTCTGGCTCAAATTTTAGACCATAGAAAAGATAAAAAAGCTGCGTTGGTGCTATGGCAAAAATGTCTCGGCTATGCTTCGATGTATAACAAAGATGAAGCAATTTGGATCGGGATGGCACGACAACGGATGAATAATGTTAGAAATTAATGTTTTGATCGCCAGCCGCCGTCACCCTGAAGGGTGCGGCTATACAAACTTGCGTCCGCCTTCGCGGACTCAAGAAGTTGATTAGCCTGCTCTGGCAGGCTTTGTTTGTCTAGCCCTACCCTTCGAGGGTAGGTGTTGAAGAAGTTGATTAGCCTGCTCTGGCAGGCTTTGTTTGTGTAGCCCTACCCTTCGAGGGTAGGTGTTGAAAAAGTTGATTAGCCTGCTCTGGCAGGCTTTGTTTGTCTAGCCCTACCCTTCGAGGGTAGTTAATTTTACCAGAAAAAATCGGTTGTTAGCCTCCCCGTTTTAAGAGGAAAGAAAACATTAAATTGCTTCGCTCACAATCCTATAAGCTTGAGGGAGAGGTAACTGTCAACTGTCAACTGTCAACTGTCAACTGTCAACTGTCAACTGTTAAACGGAGGTGTAATGTAGATGAAAAACCGAGTAGCGATCGCATTCATCATAACCACAATTCTATCCGCTGTAAATTCGCAGTTAGCAATTGCACAATCTAATCCCAATGATTCGCCAATTGGCAAAATTGTCGAAGCAAGCGGCGAAGTTTTGTTGCAACGTCGAGGCACAACGCAATTTCATCGCACCAGCGTCGGGACAAACTTATATTCTGGAGATTTACTCAAATTAAATAGAGGCATTCGCGCGATTGTTTTTTGTTACGAAAATCGCCAATCTTGGCGCGTCCCCGAAGGCATTTCTGGTGCGGGAAATGGTTGTCCTCCCACATCGCAAGCTATCTTTACACCAAGCGGCCCAATTGGCCCAACTCGCAGTACAAATTCTCCTATTCCTGATATTATCAGCCCGCGCCGAACCGCAATATTAAATGACAAACCAACATTCCGTTGGTATCCGGTAGCAGGCGCAACCAGCTATATCGTGCGAGTCAGCGGTACGGGGGTAAACTGGGAGCAAGAAGTTAGCACGACTGAGATTGTATATGCAAGCGATCGCCCGTTGCAACCCGGTGGAATTTATTCCGTCTCTGTGAAAGCAAATAACAGTCCAGTTGTCGCGCAAGAAGTATTTACCTTGCTCAAACTAGAAGATGCACAGCGCGTTTTAACAGAAATAGAAGCTGTGAATCGTCAAGATTTACCAGAGGAAGGAAAAACTTTAATTGTTGCGGATATTTACCTCAAAAATAAACTGATTTCCGAAGCTACAGACAAGTTAGAATATTTAGTTAAACGGGAAACCAAAACAGCAGCAGTTTATTACACTTTGGGTGAATTATACGGACAGATAGGACTGATTGATTTAGCCCTAAATAACTACTTGCAGGCAATTGAACTCGCGAAAACTGCCAACGATATCGAAGCACAAGCACAAGCAAAAACCCATTTAGCCGCAGTTTACAATACGATGGGTAATTTTAAAGAAGCTATCAATTGGTTAACTCAAGCCAAAACCGAATATGAAACTTTAGGATATCAACAACAAATTAACGAAATCGAGCAACAATTACAGAAATTAAAAAATCAATAACCTGGGGGAGGCGGAGCCTCTAAGAAACAGAGGCTCCGCCTCTAAGATCTCGTTCCCAGGCTCAGCCTGGGAACGAGGTAAGGTGGGCTGCTGCCTGCTGATAAATAGTCTGCGTAGGCAGACTTTGTTTGTGTAGCGGCAGGATTAATCCTGCCGCTGTAATTACAACCAATTTGAGCCTGGGAACGAGGTAAGGTGGGCTGCTGCCTGCTGATAAATAGTCTGCGTAGGCAGACTTTGTTTGTGTAGCGGCAGGATTAATCCTGCCGCTGTAATTACAACCAATTACCCACCAAAATATAAGGCGACCAATAATAGGGATGCTGTTGATTTCCGCTATCTTTTAACATAGACAGTTGCGCCTGCTGAAGTGCCTCAGCTTTCGTCAATTTATTTAAAGCTAATCCTTGATAAAACCGACTCATTAAAGTGCTAGTAGAAGCATCATCCACCTGCCATAAAGTTCCTAAAGTACTGCGCGCACCCGACTTTACAGCTACTCCAGCTAATCCTAAAGTAGCACGTTTATCTCCTTGGGCAGTTTGACAAGCACTTAAAACTAATAAAGAAATCTCTTCAGATCTACTTTGGCTTCTAATCCGCAATATTTCCGGCAATTGAAGCACATCAATTGGCTCTGGTGAAGCGGTTAAAATAAAAGTTAACTTGGGGTCGAAACTAAAATTCCCGTGAGTGGCTAAATGGATCGCATTATAGTCGGCTGAATTGATTTGGGTGAGAAAATTTTCGGTTTTAAATTTGTCATCTATTAGAATTGTCGAATCTATCTTTAACTGCTGCAAAGTCGTCTGAATTTGCTGCAATTCGCTTTTGATATGATTTAAGCCTGCAAATCTAAATTCTTGCTGTCTTCTAATTAAATCTCGGCTTCCGCTTAATCCAGCCATTAAAACCCGGTTAAATTGTTTAGATTTGGATACTAAAACTTGGGAACTGGGAACAATTGCTGTAGCGTACTGTTGCACAAGATATTGTTTGTGTTCGCTGTCGTAGAGAGATGCTAGAGGAATTTTTCGCAAATCGCTATCTAGAACAAATATCAAGGTTTTGATCTGTTTCAAATCTGGTTTGATGGGTTTGATTAACCAATCGTAAACTGTTTGAGACAAGGGTAAAACTGTCGTTTCCAAGTCTGCCAATTTACTCAAGGCAACAAATAAATTATTTAGCGTATTTTCAACTTCTTCTGGCGATGGTAAATCAGTCCAGCGATGAATTAACGGTTGGTTGGGTAATTTGAGGATAATTTCTAAGCGGTTATCTAAAATAATTGGATAAATTGCTGCTGTTTGACTTTGTTGGTTAATTATTTCGTCGAGTTGCTTTGGGTTGTTTTCTACCAAACTGCACCGGAAAAACTTTTCCAATTCGGCAAGCTCGAGAGATTGGATAATATTTCGAGCAAATTCTAAATTGTTTTGAGTTGCTGGTTGAGATTGTAAGATCAATCTAACTAATTGACGATAGACAGGTTCGATGCTGTCTCGAAAAGAAAACTGGATGTCTGGATTTTCAATTCCCACTAAATCGCCGCGCAAAGATTGGATGGTGTAAAATGCTTGGGTGTAAGATGCGATCGCATTCCCCACTCTCCCCTGTTTTTCCCCCACTCTTCCTAATTGCCATTCCCATTGGTAAGCAATATCCGCTGCTGTCGCTTCCTGCGCCAATCTTAAAGCTTGCAAAGTCAAACTTTGAGCATCGGTAAAATTTTGAGTCACTTCGTACAATCTGCCTAAATATCCTAAACCATAAGATTTTGCTCGTAAATCGCCTATTTCCCCTGCTTGTTTCACAGATGTGGCTAATAATTGACCGATTTCTTTCCAACTAGGAGCAACAGCGGCATTAACTTGTCTTAAGCAAATTAAATTATGCGCCAAGTTGATGCGAGATGCAATAGTTATTCTATCCCTTGGTAAGCGATCAATTTCAGCTATGATTTGAGGTAATAAACTTTGTATTGTTGATGCTTGGTTGAGTGCGATCGCTAAACTTACATAATTGATTTGCGCCTGAATTTTTGTCGTGCTAAACGCAGATTTTGTCGCTGCCTGTCCGTAATATTCAGCAGCGCGTTGATAGTATGCTTTAGTATTAGAGTAACTAGCATGAGGACAATTTAACGCTTCGACGCTAGTAAAATTTTGCTCTTCTCTATAACCTTTACTTCGTTCTACATTTCCCAAACTTAGCAAAGCCGCACTTTCTGCTTCCGGAGAAGGCAATCTTTGGGCAACTTTTAAACTCAGCGCTAAAACTTGTCTAGATAATTCTAAATCGCCTAATTTATGCAAAACATCGCCTAACCCGCGCAATCCGATTGTTTTGGAGATAGAATCGGGTATTTTGTCAAGAGGATGAAACAAAAAATCAAGATTTGGGTTATCAGATCGATCGAGCAAAGTTTGATGCTGTTCAATTAATTTTTCGCAGCTAGATTCGCCGACTTCAAAGGCTTGTAATAAAGTGTTGCAAGCTAAAGGATAGCGCCCCAAACTTTGCCATGCTTCGGCTTTATTAATTAGACTGGAAGCCATTCCCTCTTTATCCCCAATTTGAGCCGAAATATCTGCCGCTTGCTGCCAAATTCGGGCAGCGGCTTCAAACTCTCCAGCTTGATGAAGTTGTTGGGCTTGAATTGTTAGTTGTAAAGCTGGGGAAGCGGGCGATCGCTCCCCCGCTTCACTTGGTATAATCAAAGTTAAAACCAGCGTCATTAAGAACAGAATAAATATACTCAGATTTCTTAGCGATCGCATAGCCCCTCTTAAATAAACTTCCGCTTTTCATAACACAAAATATTTTCTATTTTGTAGGGTGCGTTAGCGATAGCCTAACGCACCGATATCTAATAAATGGTGCGTTAGTGAAACGTAACGCACTGTTGGTAAAGTCGGAAAACCTAACCCCCCAACCCCCTTCCCTGCAAGGGAAGGGGGGGCCTTTAAGCCCCTCCCCGCTTCGGGGAGGGGTTGGGGAGGGGTCAGATCTGGGATCGCTTTGCCAACAGCATCTTTTAATCCCTGGCGGGTGGAGAGGAAGATGCAAAATTCTCTTAACCATTTAACGTACATGACAATTTCCTGAAATCCGCAACAAACTATTAGTAGGAGGAGAAGCTACTAAAACAATCTCACCTCGATCGTTTCTGATCCATCCAGTTGCTTCTACTAACTGGTTAGATGAATTCTGTGGAGTAACTGAAATACTGCTTTGCCCCCCTTGGTAAGGGGGGTTGGGGGGATCGATTTCCGCAACTGAAATACTGCTTTGCCCCCCTTGGTAAGGGGGGTTGGGGGGATCGATTTCCACTTGATTAAATATCACAGCCTCGCTGCGAAGTGCTTCTGCTGGTTGAGGCGGGACACCGCGCCCAGTAACGCTTAATCTATTATCTTCATCCGGAGAACAACCCAAGACAATTTGCCTCGAAGTATCCACAAATTGCGGAGATAAATCTAATAATCCCTGACTAGGATTAACCTCTGGAGTGTTGAGGTTAACTTCTCCTTCTCGTCCAAATGTCGAACTAGCAGTAATATCGCTTTGTCGGGTTGCTTGCAAACGATATTGAGTGCCAAAAATTGCTTGAGAATTAATTTGCACTCTACCTCCATCACCTCTTTCCGCATTGGCAGTAATATCGCTATTTTCTAATGCGGCTAAAACTCCCGTATTGATGATAATATTGCCACCCGTAGCACTTGTTCTGCCATCGGTTGCGATCGCACTGCCATCGCGCAATATTAGGTTATGCGATCGCAGTTGAATATTACCAAAATTACCCGCTTGAGTTTCGGCATTCAGGCTACTGTTATCTAACTCGATAGAATTAGCTGTAATATTAAGGTCGCCTGCTGCCCCTTCTCCATCTGCACTAACAGAAATTTTAGCTTCTGCTTGAAGTTGCAACTGTCCAGTTTCAATGGTTAAATTTCCTCCGGCACCTTTTGAATCAATTGCTGTATTTGCAAACAGTCCGCTATTTGCATCAACGCCCGCGACGTTTTCAGCACCAAATTGAGTCAGTCGATTCGTAAATGTGGGGTCGCTTCCAGATATAATTATGCGTGCGATCGCATTAATTCTAATGTCGCCAGCTTTGCCACCACTGCCCGTTGTAGTAAATACTTGTCCGCCGTTAATAGCTTCAAAAGTATTAACGTTAATAGTAACGTTGCCGCCATTTGTATCCCTAATTGTTGCAGCGTTAATCACCGAACCATTTTGCAATCGCAACACATTTGTATTGACTATAATATTTCCACCGCGACCAGATGCCAGCCGCTCCGTTTGGCTAAATAATCCACTAGAAAAGCCATCATAAACGCCAAACCCAGATAAAGTTACTCCATCAACTGTGTTAATCCAAATATTTCCTCCGTTTCCCTCTCCGTTGGTGCTGGTAGTAACCAAAGCACCATTTCTCACCTCAAGCAACCTAGCTGCGATATTAATATTACCGCCTTGACCAACCGCTAACTGTCTCACCCGACTGAACGCACCGCTGGAGAATTGATTAGCTCCTTCTCCATCGAATAAAACCCGATCGCGAACATTAATATTGATATTTCCTGCACTTCCTTTTCCCAAAGTACTAGCCGTCAAAACCGCACCGTCAGTAACAAATAGCGACCCAGTATTGATGTTAATATTTCCTCCCTGCCCTGTGCCTGTACTTTCTACTCGGCTGAAGGCTCCACTCGAGTAAATATCAGTATTTTTATTGAGGAAAGGCCGCTGTCCCGTAAAATCAACTACATCACTGACATTGATATTAATACTGCCTGGGTTGCCTACTCCTCTAGTACTGGTAATTAAAACTGCTCCATCTCTTACTTCAAAAAAATTGGTTGTGATGTTAATTTCGCCACTGTTACCAATACCTTGCATACCGACATCGTTAATAATAGCTGTAAAGAATTCTTGTGGACTAAGACTTGCACCCGCGATCGCAACTTTACCCGTTGCATTTATCTCAATATTTCCAGCTATTGCTCCTGGCGAACCTAAATTTTCGGCGATTCCAGCTTCTAAAATACTTCCAGAAGTAATTGCTAAATTGCGGGCATTAATATTAATACTGCCGCCACCATCCGTTCTCACATTAATTCTAGAGCGATTAGCGATCGCAACATCAGCTCGTTCCGCAGAATCAGCAAAACTCAAGCTACCATTGCTATTGAGCGTGATGATTCCAGTTTGCGAATATCCTCCTAACTCAATTTGACCTGCTGGATCTTGTAATGTTCCACCTTCTAATCTTATTTCACCTCCGACAAAAGCTAAGGTTCTTCCTGGTTGTACTGCTAAACCTTGGGGACTATTTTCTCTTTGAACTTGTGCAATGTTACCAAGCGTATAATTATGACCCGCTCCCTGCAATAAAATCCTTCCTGGATTTGCACCCATTTGTAACCCAATCGGAACGTTAATCGTTAACAAAGGCGCAATTTGCGGATTAACAGCACTAAATTCCGTCCCATCAGCAAACTTGATACTATTCGCTGTCGTACCAATAAAAGAACCACCAATATTTAGCCTTGCATTAGCACCAAAAATAATCCCGTTGGGATTGATTAAAAACAAATTCGCCGTCCCATTAGCTTTAATTAAACCATCAATATTAGAAATAGAACCACCCGTCACGCGGGCGATAATGTTTTGGATATTCTGGGCGTTGTTAAAGTAAGCTGCCATCCCCGCAGGAAGGGAAAATTGCTCAAAACTGTGGAAAAGATTCCCACCCGCTGTTGTTCCGCCTTGAATTAAGTTAGCGTTACCTTGCAATTCGACGGTGGAATTGATTGGCAGAGTGCGATCTGGGACAATTTGAGATTTCGCGAAAGGGCAAATGCTTGCGATCGCACAACCTACAACTAGCGCGATCTGGGCAACTTTCCACTGCCAACACCAAATTACCCATTTGTGCTTCATGGGAGAATTTTAGCGCGATTCCCTTCGGGATAGCTTCGCTTCACGCGATCGCATTTCCCAAAAACCGGGTTGGCGTGGGGTGGAGAAGCGATCGCACCCATAAATTGCTGTCGGGGCACGGCATCAAAAATATATTCGCATCGCGAACAAAGTTAATCGTGCCGTGTCCCTACCGGGTGTGAATGGTTGTTTGGGATGGAGATGCGACGCGCACCCTATGTCAATCTCAATTGTGCGATCGCGGCGATTTCAGCACGCTAATCATCTCACCTTGATTACGCGTTGGCACAGGTTGACTCCACGCCCAAATTGGCGCGATACCCGCAACTTGGCAACTGTGAATCTTTTGCTTAATCCAGTCTGGCGTACCAATCAGAATCATACGATTGGCTGGTCGATCCGAAACGGGTAAAGCATCAGCGATAGACGTAGCAGGTGTTTCACCCACATCGGTTGATAAGTTTTCAGACATGGCTTACCTGACTTCTTACTAGGTTTTTGATTGTAACTACAAACATAACTATCGTATCGGATGTTTGTAGTTACAATCATTTACTTGGTTAAAAACCTCTGACATGATTGGGTGCATGGGAAAAGCAGGAAAGGCACTCAGGCACGTACTAGAAACCTATGGCATTGCCCAAAATCGGCTAGCCGTGAAAATGGGCATCAACCGTTCTACTGTTTACCAATGGGTGAATGAAGTTAGCGATCCATTGGCGGAAGCTGTTACGGAAATCATCAAAGCCTTGCGGCAAATAGATGAAGCTGCTGCGGAAGACTTTATCGATCTGTATCTTGAACGTAATTCCCGCAATGATGACCAGGGTAGAACGCTGTAGGGGCACGGCATCAACAACATATTGGCTGGCGAATCATGTTAATCGTGCCGTGCCCCTAGCGGGTGTGGATGGTGGTTTGGGGAGGGGAAGCGTAAGCACAGCCCAAACCACCATGTCGAACCTGTACCGATAAATTGCTGTAGGGGCAAGGCATCAACAACATATTGGCTGGCGAATAATGTGTTTTTCGTGCCGTGCCCCTAGCGGGTGTGGATGGTGGTTTGGGGAGGGGAAGCGATCGCGCCCCCATCCAACTCTGGTAATATCATGCTTTCCCGGCGATTTTGGGTTTTCACCCATGACCAAGCTAATTATCCAAATTCCCTGTTACAACGAGGAAAGCACCCTGGGAACAACCCTAGAGGCACTACCTCGCCAGCTTGAAGGCATTGATATCATCGAATGGCTGATCGTTGACGATGGCAGTATTGACAACACGGTAGAGGTTGCCAAAGCCTACGGAGTCGATCATATTGTGCGCTTGACCACCAATCGAGGTTTAGCCAAAGCATTTATGGCAGGATTAGAAGCGAGTATCAAAGCTGGTGCAGATATTATTGTCAACACCGATGCCGATAACCAATACTGTGCAGAAGATATTCCCAAATTAATTGAGCCAATTTTATTAGGTCGAGCCGAAATAGTGATCGGTGCCAGACCGATTTTCAAAATCAAACACTTTTCACCCATCAAAAAACTCCTGCAAAAATTCGGCAGTTGGGTAGTTCGCCTCGCCAGCAGCACAGATATTCCCGATGCGCCCAGTGGCTTTCGTGCCTTCAGTCGGGAAGCGGCAATGAGGATGAACGTATTTAACGAATATACCTATACATTAGAAACGATTATTCAAGCCGGACAAAAAGGGATTGTAATGACATCAGTCCCGATTAGAACCAACGGATATTTGCGTCCTTCGCGCCTAGTTAAAAGCATTCCCACTTATATCAAGCGGTCGATTTTTACCATCTTGCGAATCTTCATGGTTTACAGACCGCTCCGCTTTTTCTTAATCTTAGGAACCGTGCCGTTTAGTGCCGGATTTTTATTAGGATTGCGCTGGTTAATTTATTTCTTTCAAGGTACGGCTCGCACGAGAATTCCCAGCTTAATATTGGCGACAATTCTAATTTTAATCGGTTTTCAACTATGGATGTTTGGTTTAGTAGCAGATTTACTATCAGTCAATCGCAAACTCATGGAAGAAATTCAATTACGGATGAGAAGAATGGACGCAGAAAGAACCAAGGAAAAAGATTAGCAATAAAGCCTAAACAATTAGCAATTAGCAATTAGCAATTAGCAATGACCAAAGACTTATTCGCCCGCGAAGCACTCGCCCAAATTCCCAAAATATTAACATTGCTAGACCGCAATCCCCACAGCCCCACTTATGGCTGTTTTGACCGCAACTTCTGGCAATACAAAATCATCGATTTTCCCAGCGGTATGGCACAGGAATTTGTCTGGCCTTTGGCGCTGGTTTATCATACCGCTGTGCCGAATAATCCCTTTTATAGAAGGCGGGTGATTCGAGATTGGGTGGAAGCCGGAATACTCTACGCCGCACGCAGCGCCCATCGCGACGGCTCCTGCGATGATTATTTCCCCTACGAAAGAGCGGGGGGCGCTGCGGCTTTCTCCCTACTGGCTTGTATTGAAAGTTACACAGAATTAAAATTAAAAAATGACGAGATTCTCAAGTTTTTTGAGAAGCGGGCAAATTGGTTAGCTCATCACAATGAAAGCGGCAGATTGACCAATCACCAAGCTTTAATTGTCTTGGGGTTAGAATTGCTTTCTAAACTCTTATCAACTACCCAGTGGGATAAAGCGAAAGCGCTACGTTTGGAACGGGTTTTAGATTGGCAAAATGCTGAAGGTTGGTTTCAAGAATACGAAGGTTGCGATCCGGGGTATCATACGCTGACGATTACTTGTTTGGCGAGAATTTATCAAATTAGACCCGATATAAGATTGAAAGAAGCGCTGATTAAAGCGGTTGATTTAGCGGCGCATTTCGTGCATCCAGATGGCTCTTATGGAGGAGAATATGCTAGTAGAAACACTTATAACTTTTTTCCCCACGGGTTTGAATTAGTCGGGCGGTGGATGCCAGATGCACTGAGGATAAATGACCGCTTTTTAGTGGCACTTGCTAATGGGCTTGCACCTTGTTATGCTGACGACCATATTATCGGTCACCATACTTGGAATTATCTACTTGCTTGGCGAGACTTTGTTTCAGATCGACCCGCACCCGCACCGCGTACTACTGATAGTCTTTGGTTAAAAGAAGCCCAAATTCTAATTGAACGACGCGGGGATACAGAACTTTATTTGGCGTTGAATAAAGGCGGTGTTTTTAAGCTGTTTCGCGGGAAAAAATTAGTGGTTTCGGATACGCAGTTTTCCTTGCAAGTCCGCGACGGGAAAAAAGTGAAAAATGCCGTGGGGCATCTGGTTGACAAATATCAAGTAAAATTAGAGGATGACACGATTACAATTCAAGGTCAGTTGGGGTGGGCGAAACAAAAACAAATGACGCCGCTAAATTTGTTAATTTTGCGCGTGGTAATGCTTTTTTTTGGGCGATTCTTCCCGAATTTGATTCGCAAGTTACTGCAAAAAATGCTAATTACGGGTAAAAAAAATGCACCTTTTAAGTTTACGCGGGTTTTGAAATGGGAAAATGATGGATGGTTGGTGACAGATGAATTGGTAGCGATGTCGTGGAAGAATGTTGTGAGTGCGGGGATTGGTTGCGATCAAACTTCGATTTATGTCGTGATGAGTCGCACTTTTCAGTTAGGTCAATTGCAACCTTGGATGGATTTAACTGAGGATGTGAAGAAACTTTCTGCGGGTGAGACGTTTAAATTAGATCGCAATTTTTGAATTTAGTAGTGAGGACTGAAGTCCTGACTAAAAACAGTAGGAGAAAGAAAATGCTATACGAGATGAATCCACTGAATAGATTTTCTGACCGAGTGGAGGATTATGTTAAATATAGACCGAGTTATCCAAGGGAGGCGATCGCATCGATCATATCCTCATTAGAAACTGCCGAAGTAGTAGCAGATGTGGGTGCTGGTACGGGTATATCTTCACGTCTGCTAGCTGATTTACACAGCATACGGGTAATTGCAATTGAACCAAATGCTGAAATGAGACAAGCTGCTGGAACCCATCCTTTGGTAGAATTTCGAGATGGAACCGCAGAGGCTACTAATTTAGCCGATAATCAGGTTGATTTAGTAACTTGCTTTCAATCTTTTCACTGGTTTAATCCTATATTAACGCTGCCGGAGTTTCACCGAATTTTAAAGCCATCTGGGAGATTAGCTATAGTCTGGAATACGCGCGATCGCAATGATGAATTCACTGCTGAATATAGCAGCATAGTCCGCAAAGCGTCAAACAATCATCCAGGCGAAAAGCGTTCTGATGCAATTAAACCTTTTCTAGAAAGTTCGCTGTTTGGGAATCGTTGTCAGTCTGTGTTTCCTTATAAGCAGAAGTTAGATTTAGCAGGATTGGTTGGTCGTGCTATGAGTACTTCATATATGCCAAAGTCAGGGGAAGCATATGAGGAATTGTTGTCTGATTTGCAGCAGTTGTTTGAGGGGAGTTGCGATGAGGATGGGTTTGTGGGTTTAGTTTATCAAACTGAAGTTTATCTCGCTGAACCGAATTAATTTATTTTGAACCGCAAAAGACGCAGAGGACGCAGAGAAGAGAAAGAAGAGATGAAGAGAGTTGTTTCTATTATTGTGAGTTTGGTTATTTTGGGTGTAATCTATTGTCAGATAGATTTTGCTGGGTTGATTGGGGTTTTTCGGAATTGCGATCGCATGTGGATGGCGATTAGTTTGGGTATGGTTGTACCGCTGACATGTATTACTGCTTGGCGGTTGCAACAATTGATGCCAAATGGGTCTAGTTTGGGGTTTTTTGAGGCGAATAAGTTGATTTTGGCGGCGAGTGTGTTAAATATGGTTTTGCCGTCGAAGATGGGAGATATTGCTAAGGCTTATTTTATGAAGCAGCGGGGACATTTGGATGGTTCGCTGTCGCTTTCTTTGGTAGTGTTTGAGAAAGCTTGCGATATGTTGTCGCTGCTGTTGTGGTGTGGGTTTGGGTTGATTGTTTATGAGAATAAGGATTGGTTATTTTGGGTGATGACGGGGAGCGTAATTTTTGGACTGGTGACGGGGGTTTTGCTGTTAGGGTCGCGGAAGTTTGCGGCGGTGTTTTTTATTATTGGGAAGGCAGTTGTACCGAAGAAAATGCGCCCTAAAGTGGAAAAGTTGCGTCTATCTTGGGGTGAAATGCACGATTATTTTTGGCGGGATAAGTTGCAGTTGCTGAAAATAAGTTTAACTTCGGTGTTTATTTGGTTTCTGCACCTTTTGCAAATCTGGTTTTTTATCCTGGCGCTGAAAGCTTGGACGCCAATGTTGGCAAATTTGGCTTTGTCTCCGTTGGCGATTTTGGCGGGGTTACTGCCGCTGACGTTTGCGGGGGTGGGGACGCGGGATGCTGCTTTGATTTTGTTTTATCAACCTTATTTTGCTGCGCCTACTGCGGCGGCGTTGGGTGTGCTTTGTACTTCGAGGTATTTGTTGCCGGCGATCGCTGGTCTGCCTTTTCTGGGACAATATCTGGTAGCGGTGCAGAATTTTAGGAGGGAGTCGCTTTGAGGGATGGAGATTTTTTATTGAACCGCAGAGGACGCAGAGGACGCAGAGAGAAGAGTGTAGGTAGAGGGGTTGGGTTTTTTATGGGGATTTTAAAGGGATTTAGTAAGTTTAGTTTGGCGGAGAATGTGGTTTGGTTTGCAATTGGGTTTGGGGTTGTTGTTAGGGTGGTTCAATATGTTTGGAATCGTTCGCTTTGGGCTGATGAGGCGGTTTTGGCTTTGAATATTGTTAATCGATCTTTTTGGGGGTTGTTACAGCCTTTGGATTATGACCAAGGTGCGCCTTTAGGATTTTTGATGGTTGAGAAGTTGGCGGTTGAAGTGTTTGGGAATAATGAGTATGCGTTGCGGTTGTTTCCTTTAATATGTGGTGTGGTTTCTTTGGTTTTGTTTTATCGGTTGGCTAAAAGGTTTATTCAGGGATGGGGGATTGCTATTGCGCTGGGGCTTTTTGCTAGTTTGCATTATTTGGTTTACTATAGTTCTGAGGTTAAACAGTATTCTAGCGATGTAGCGATTGCTTTATTCTGTTCTCTACTATCTCTGCGGTTATTGAGTTCAAAGTTGGGGATTTATGATGTTATAATTTTGAGTCTCGGGGGTGCGATCGCTATCTGGTTTTCCCATCCAGCGATTTTTGTTTTGGCAGGGGTCGGTGGGAGTTGTTTTTTACTTAAATTAGTTAAAAAAGAAGAGATAAAATTAGCCAATTATTTAGTCATTTATTCAAGTTGGATAATCAGCTTTGTCGCTTTTTATTTTAGCTCGATTAAAAATTTGAGCGGTGACGAAGATTTACTCACCTCGTGGCGGGCAGCTTTTCCATCATTTCCTTTAGATATTATTTGGTATCTCGATGCTTTCGGTAAATTCTTTTATAGACCATTAGGTTTTAATAGCCCATTCGATGGATTGGCTATAATTATTTTTATGTTAGGCTGTATCTCCTGCTATCGTCGCAACAAACAAGCACTATTAATTATACTTTCCCCTGTATTAATGACATTTTTAGCCTCAGCTATACAGAAATACCCGTTTCGCAGTCGTCTGGTATTATTCCTCACTCCATTTGTTATTTTACTAATTGCCGAAGGAGTCGATTACATTCGACGCAAAACCAAATATAAGTTTGCTCCTATAGCCAGTATCTTAATATTATTCTTGTTACTCGCACCCCCCATAGCGAGTGCCAGTCAACTCTTAGTCAAACCTTACCTACGAGGCGAAATCAAACCCGTCATTACTTACATCAAAACCAATCAAAAACCCGGAGATATCCTCTACATCTATCAACGAGGCAAATATCAATTCATCTATTATGCCGAAAAATTTGGCTATCAAAAAGGAGATTACATCATTGGCGTAGACGACTTAGATAAATACGATGGAAAAAAACTATCAGAAGCAGAATGGCAGCGATATAAAACCGACCTAGATAAACTGCGCGGCAAGAAAAGAGTCTGGTTACTCTTTTCTCACGCAACCGTCGCCAGTGAAAACAAAAAAATTAAATCCTACTTAGACACCATAGGTAAACAAACCGATTTCTTTGAACGTCCAGGCGCCTTCGTTTATTTATACGACCTCAGTTAATCCTCCCTTCTCTTCCTCCTCTTCTCTTCTTGGCGTTCTTGGCGTCTTGGCGGTGCAAAAAAAACCAGATCTCGATAGCAACTTGGGTTTCCTTCCCTCCTTCTTTTCTTCTCTTTCTCCTCTTCTCTTCTTGGCGTTCTTGGCGTCTTGGCGGTTCAATTAGATCTTCTCTTTCCGTGGCGGTACAATACCCAACCGATTCAAACCTTCATCAATCTCCCGCAACAATTCAAAATCCTCCTCAAACCCAGAATACCCCTTTTCCAGAAACGCAAACGCCTGCCGAAATTGACTAGGACTTGCTTCAATCGGACAATCAAAATGACAGGGAACAATGCGCTGAAAATCCCAACTAGCTATTTTATCTGCCCAGTCGATAGTTTCTTGCGGCGCGCGATTGAGAATCAGCGTTTGTAAAATCGGCGCTACAAGCAACCTACCGCCCCCGCGCAGGGCATCAAACGACTGTTTCCAGTTTTTTTGCCATTTGAAAGGGTACAAGCCGAAATAAGCCTTCCTAGACCGATCTGGTGCTTTAAACGAATCGCGAAATGCTTGTCCCAGTTTAGTTGTCTCCAATACGCTGGGACGAAAATAAAATGCAAATAAGGAAACTCGCTGCCATCCTTTGCGACGGTTTGCTGCACTGTCGAAAACTCTCTCCCAGCTATTATCTCTGGCGTGGAAGAGCAAGGGATAAGGGTCAATTTGAACAATTTCTGGCGGTTCTTCTGGTATCACAACAACCGAGTCTGTTACTAACAAGGTGCTTGTAGTTTTGTGGAAAAATGCTACTTCTGCAAACTTTCCCGGTCCCAGATAGATTGGTCCTAAAATGGCATAATCAAATTCATCGGCGAAGGGGGTTTTTGTGCAATTTTCTGGCAGTATAAATGTGCGTTTGCTAGGAAAACCTAGCCAATTCAAGGGTAAGTTTAGGGGAAAACTCCACTGGGAAGGCGCTACAAATACCTGTGCGTTAGGAAAATATCTGGCAAATGGTCCGACAAAAACTTTGTGTTCGAGTCCGGAAATGGTTGGCAGGATAATGTATTTTACATCCCCGTGTTGTGCTACCAATTCTTTCACGAGGCGGATACATTCTGGGGTGGGTGCGACGGGTGCGTAGATCAGGAGTCCACCTTGGGAGAGTTTGACAACGGTCATGCGAATTGGGACGACTACGTAGAAGATGCCCTGAAGTTGGTCGAATGTCCAGACTGTATCTTTAATGACTTCTTTGCGAATCGTGCGCCGCTTACTATATGGGTAAATGGGGACTGCATGCCAAAAACGCCAAGAGAAGTCGTTAGGATTGGGGTTCATGATGGTTTTATCTATTGCCAATTTCCGACTAAAACAAAGGGTGACCAATAATAGGGAAGTTGATATTCGCTATTCTTTAAAAGATACACTTGAGCGCGACGCAATGCTTCGGCTTTTGCTATATCTTTATTCTCGGTTAGTTCTTTGTAAAATTGACCTATGAGTATAGAGGTAGACTTATCGCTTACTTGCCACAGCGTCGCCAGGGTACTGCGCGCCCCTGCCCTTACTGCTACCCCCGCGAGTCCTAATGCTGCTTGGTTGTCTCCTTGGGCGGTTTCGCAAGCACTGAGGACGAGTAATTCTATCGGTTGACGCCTGCCTAATTCACCCGTCCGCAAAACTCGATCTATTTGTTTGACGTTGACTCTTCCATCCCAAGTCAAAATAAATGTTTCTTCTGCTTTTGAACTAAAATTACCGTGAGTGGCGATATGTACGACGGGGAAAGGAGATGCTTCTATATTGGTTTGGATGGCTTGGCTGGTAAATGTAGTATTAAGCAGTTCTTGACTGGGAATTTTTGCCTGAATTAGCCTTAGTTCAGATTCCACATTCGGTAAGGGTTTAAAGTTTTCCCTTGCTTCGGATAAACCTGCTGCTAAAGCTGTTAATCTTACTTCTGTTAATGGTTGGGGTTTGAGTAACTGCAATCCAGGGGTGAGGGCGATACTATACTGTTCGATTAAATATTGGTTCCCGTCGTTGAGAACTGCCATTGGAATATTCCGCAGCAATCCATCTAAGACGAATACTAGGGTTTTAACCCGACTATTTTTCAGTTCTGTTTCGGCAGGACGGATCAACCAATCGTACAATTGTCGAGAATAAGTCAGAATATCTGGATCTTGACTGTTTCTGGAGTCGGCGAGCAATTTCTGTAAAATGTTTAAGGTTGTTTCTACTTCTTTTTGCGGTATATTCTTTGCTGTCGTGTATTGGCGCAAGGGTTTTCCCGGTAAGCTCAAAATTATTTCGATGCGATTTTCTAATATAATCGGATACAGGACGGCTGCTGTTGCATCTACTTTATCAATTTGTACTTCCTGAGTTGTTAAACAAGCGTCTCGGAAAAAGTTATCCAGTTCTGCTAGTTGTAAAGCTTCGATTACTTTTCTCGCTTGTTCTAAATTTTTTTGGGCTATTTCTCCTTGTTCTGTTGCGTTTTTCTGCAACAATAAATCTACGTACTGCCGATAAATCGGTTCGACGCTATCTCTAAAGGTAAACTGGACTTCTGGGTTACTTGCTACTAAGTCGCTGCGGAGAGATTGTAGGGTTTTGAAGGATTCTGCGTAATACTCTAGCGCATCTTTTTTATTTTCCTGTGCTTTCAGCAGTCTGCCGATTTGCCATTCCCACCGATAGGAAATATCTGCTGCTTTTATCGCCTGAGATAAGTTTAGTGCAGCGCGACTCAAGTCTGTTGCTTTATTATATTGTCGGTTTTGTTCGTAAACTGTTCCTAATGTTCCCAATGCATAAGATTCTGCCCGCGCATCTTTGATATTTTCTGCTTGCTGGACAGCACTCTCTAATAATTGAGCAATTTCTTGGTCGTTGGCGATTGATAAATTACCCTTTGCTTTCCTCAAACTTTGTGCTAGGTTAATTCGATCGTAAATCGACCGGCGACTGGCGGGTAGTTGTTCAATCTCTGCTTCGATGTTGCGCCAGTTAGTAATTTTATCTCGCAGTTCTGACTGGATTTCTGATATAACTTCCCTGACTATATTTCCCTCTCTGCTTTCTAGTAACCACTGTTCTGCTTCTAATAATAAGCTCAGTTGATTTAGTTGTGCTTGTAGTTTGGTTGTTGGTGCGCCAATGCTGATAACTCGATCGTAATTTTCCCTAGCAGCTTTGATTTGTTCGTAATACTGGGCAGCATTTTTCTTATTTGCTGCTAAGGCGCGGTTTGTGTTTCCCAAACTCAACTGGTTTTCTGCTATTTCTTGGTTAATTTGCAATCTTTGGGCTATTTCTAAACTTTGCTGTAAAATTTGTTTTGATTTTTCTAAGCTATCTATTTTTTCATCTATTTCTAAACTCTTCTGCCAATCTTGCCACAATGAAATCCAGTATCTATCTACCTCGCTTGGTTCCCCAACTACGCGCAAGATATCCCCCAATTTTCGCAATAACGAGACTTTGACAATTGATTCTTTTTCTGCTAATAAAATTTTGCCATTTTCGATTAATGTCCGCCAAGCTTGATTGTAATTTCCTAAACTTTGTAATGCTTGTGCTTGGTTAACTATAATCCGGATGGCGCCAGTTTCATCGCCTGCTTGTTTATATGTATCTGCGGCAGTTTTCCAGGTAGTTAAAGCTTGTTCTGTTTGTCCTAAAGTGAATTGCAGGCGACCTTGAATGTTGAGGGTTTGAGCTAGGATTTTTCTATGTTGGGTGCCCGATGGTGCGTTTTTGAGTAAGGTGAGACTGGAAGCGATCGCATCCGACGCTTTCTGCCATTCTCCCAGTTGCTGGTAAGTTAAAGATAAATTGCTCAATGCCATTGCTTGTCCCAATTTATCCCCAGAAGCTGCAAATGCATCCGCCGCCTGTTTCCAAACAGTTGCAGCTTCAGAAAACCTTCCCGTTTGGTATAAGTTTGTTGCCCTGGGAATGAGGGATTGGGAATTGGCAATCGGTAAGGAATGTTCTTGCCCAATGGCGCGGACGCCGATGGGGGTTATCAATCCCAACAGGGCAAATAACATTAATGCAAGTATCCGCTTAGCAAAATCACGTTTAGCGAACATGGCAATTAATAGGTATTATTTCAGGATTGTACGCCGCAGCGGTATGTGCCGCAACTAGAACAACTTGGCCTTGTTCGTTAATTATCCACCCTGTTGCTTCTACTATTTCATTGGGATCGCTCGCCAGGGCGGGTTGATTGAGGTTATTTGTTTCTGGTGTCAGATTGCTGGTCAAACCCGCCCCTACAGATGCGCTATTGCTATCGACGGTAACCAAATCTACCAGTACGTTTTCTCCACCCAAGGGTTGGTCGGGACTTGCTGGAATGCCTCCGCGTCCGGTAACTACAAAGCTGCTGCCTTGTCGCGCTGCGGCGCAGGGATCGGCGATTAAATTGGTAGCATCTACTACTTCGATTTGGGGAATGTTGGGATTAGAAGGTTGAATATCGCCTTCGATGTTTAATTGTCCGCTGGCGTTGATGAGACTATCGGCGGATTGGAAAACTGCTAAACCTAAATCGTTTCGAGGTTTGATATCGATATTACTTCCCCCTTGCGGATCGTTGGCGCTGGTGATGATGCTGCTTGCTTCTAATAAAACTAAGCTTTGGGTATTGATATTGATACTGCCTTCTTTTGTCACGCCCGTCGGACTACCGGCGGCGGAAAATAGACTTTGACGGCGCAGTTGGATATCTTGCGATCGCACGGTAATATTCCCCCCATTCCCCGTTTCCGATGAAGCGTTAAGGTCGCTTTGGTTATCCAAACGCAAAGAGCGGGCTGTAATATTGATGCTGCCAGGATCTCCTGGATCTCGATTTAGTAAATCGCCCAAACCTGCCTGTTGCAACTGTGCTAGCTGTATGGGGGTGAGTTGTCGAACATCAACGCGAATACTACTAACATTAATGCGGGAGCGATCGCGGACGATTAACTGTCCGGTTTGAATCGTCACGTCTCCAGCTTTTCCACCATTTTCACTTCCAGCCCCTATACTACTGGGTTGTTGGCTGCCGCTCAACTCTACCAACTCTGAAGCGTTGATGGCGATCGTTCCGGCATTTCCTTCACTCGCGATGCTACCAGCAGCTACCGAAGATCCATTTTGAACAATCAACTGTTGAGCGTTAATGGCGATCGTTCCGCCATTGCCTCTACCAAAGGCAGTGCCAGCACTCATCTCTGTCCCATCTCGGACAATTAATTGCCCCGTGTTAATCCTGATGTTGCCTGCATCTCCATTACCCCTCGTGGTAATAGCAACCAAGCTAGTGTTAATCAGTTCCACCGACTCTGCCGCATCGATGGTAATATTTCCCGCATCCCCATTGCTGATAGTACTAGCACTAATCAGTCCCCCATCTCTGGCAATCAAACGCCCAGTTTGAATCGTGACGTTGCCTGCATTTCCCACGCCAGCGCTGGCAGCAAGCAAGAAACTGACGTTTTGCCGATTGGTTGAAGTGCCAATCAGTTCCACCGACTCTGCCGCGTCGATCGTAATATTTCCGGCATTGCCGTTGCCGAAAGTGCCAGCGAACACTCCTCCCCCATCTCGGACAATCAACCGCCTTGTGTTAATCCTGACGTTGCCTGCATTTCCAGCACCACTGGTGATAACCACCAAACTACTTTGACTTCCCCCATCGGTTGAAGTGCCAATCAGTTCTACTGACTCGCCTGCATTGACTGTAATATTTCCGGCATTACCATCCCTATCAGTAAAAGCACCTACTCTCGCTCCATTGCGGACAATTAACCTGCCGGTATTAATCGTCACGTTGCCTGCATCTCCAGTTCCAGAAGACCCAGCCGCGATCCCTCTGTAAGCGCCGCTCACCTCTACCGATTGCGTGGCATTGATGCTGACATCTCCCGCGTTACCTGCCCCGCCGCTAAAAGTTGTGACAACGCCTCCATCTCCGAGAATTAACTGTCCGGTGTCAATTGTGACATTGCCCGCATCTCCCGTTCCACCACCAACAGACCCAGCTGATATACCAGTATTGCCGCTCATCTCTACCGATTGAGTGGCATTGATGCTGACATCGCCCGCCCTACCTGCGCTCTGCGTGGCAGTTCCTACAGCAGCTCCGTTGCGGATGGTCAAGCGCCCCGTTTCGATCCTGACATTGCCTGCATTTCCAGTACCGGAAGTTACAGTGCTGATGCGGTTAGAAATAGCACCATTAGGTGAAATACCGTTGAGATCGATTGATTCGGTAGCTCTCACAGTCACGCCTCCCCCCGCTCCTGCTCCTTGGGTGTCAGCTTCGATGACTGCACTCCCGTCAAGGGTGAGTTTTCGGCTTTGTACCTGAATATTACCCCCGCTGTTGCCTGCGGTACTGACTGTAGTTGCTCTTTCTCGTCCTAATAGTTGGATATCTCGGAAGTTGGTAACGCCTTCATATCCCAAAACAAAACCACCAGGTGTTGGGGTGAAGCTAACGAAACTGTTATCGCCCACGCTGCCTAATTCAATACGTCCTTCAGGCGCTTGTAATATACTGCCGCCTTCCAATCGCAAATCGCCGCCGACTAGGGCTAAAGTTCTACGAGGATCGACATTTAAACTAACGGGATTTGGATTTAAATTTACATTGGTGGCGATCGCTCCCGCACCCACCCCAAATTGCAACCCAATCGGTACGTTAATCGTCAGCAAAGGTGGCGCTTGAGGATTGATAGCGCTAAATTCTATGCCATTGGCAAATTGAAAGCTGCTGGCAGTACTGGCTAAAAATGAACCTCGCACATCTAAACGCGCATTTGAACCGAAAACAATACCGTTAGGATTAATCAGAAATAGATTGGCATTTCCCAATACTCCCAAAGTCCCGGAAATTTCGGAGCGAGTGCTACCCGTAACGCGAGTTAATATATTTTCAATTCCAGTTGGATTGGCGAAATAAACTTGGCGTCCTTCGCCGATATTAAATTCACGGAAACTGTGGAAGAGGTTAGCGCCGCGGATGGCACCGCCTTCGATTTGGTCGCGCAATTGGTTAATTGGCGTGACAACGGTACTTTCTGTCCCTAGCGTGCCATCGGGGACGATTTGAGCGAGCGCTATTTTATGCCATGCGATCGCACTTCCCATCGCTAAAAATACCCCTATCCGCCCAGCCCAAAAATTCGATGCCACCATCCCAAAACCCCTAACTCCACACCAGAATCTAAGAATAACGCAGCCGCGATGATCGCAACTCCTTTCTTCCCCTAGCCCCTAAAAAACTGCATAAGTCCGCCAAATCCAGAAATATGTATTTTTGAGCGGGACAAGATCTTGCTCGCAGCTAATTGGGTTACTACTATGCAACTTCAAAAACTTGGTCTTAGTGCAGTTATCACCCTTCTCACCGCCGTTTCGATGCCGATTTACCAAGCCGAAGTGAAAGGAGAAATTCCAACAGATACAACCCTAGAAAAAACATCTATATCTTCTTTGATTAAACCTGTATGGGAGCATGACGTTACTTTGGCTAAACAAATCGAAAAAATGCTGAAAAATCCCGCTAATAATCATAGCAGCGATCGGTAAAAAACACAATAATAAAGCGGGTTGCAATAGGTTATATCATGTCCGGTCGATTACCCATAATTAGCAGCCGGGACACGGCAAGATCAAAGTTATCTGTTTGTCCGCGATATCTCTTTAGCCTTAGTCCCTACGCAACGACGAGGTGAGGTTTTTTTATTATGGGCAATTCAACGGACATCATATCAGTCCTGAATTTGATAGTAGGGGCACGGCAGCAAAAAACTTTGATCTGAAAGCCAAGTTAATTGCTGCCGTGCCCCTACCCCGTTTCCCCAATTAGCAATTAGCAATTAGCAATTAGCAATTAGCAATTAGCAATTACCGACAAAGGTAAGTGGTAATTTCTTGCCCCAGTTTATTGAGTTGATCCGAAGGATTTGGCACGGAATAAATCTCTTGCAAAGCATCAGCCCACATGCGTTTTTTGGCAAAGTAATTAGCCCGTTGTAAAGCTATTTCTTCGGCAGTAGCGCCTTGGGTTTGCAGTTGATTTAATTCGGCGGTGATGCGATCGCGTTCTTCTTTGGGCAAGATCCTAAAGAAGGTGTCCTTTGCACTTCCATCCGACCCATATAACCGCCATTCGTATCGCTGTCCCGCTTGCAGCGGTTCTCCGTCATAAACCGCCTTTGTATCGTTAGGTGTCAGGTTTTTACTCCACAACACTTCCTCGCTGCCAAGCAACTCAATTCGGATTGCGGCACCTTGCCAGATAAAGAGAGGACGATCGTGCCAGATGCCTTGGTTAGTCCCAGAGGGTGCGACCAGGCAAAAACTACTTGCTCTTCTTGTGGTGTTGGGCGTCTCTTCCCTTAACTGGTCCAAAATATCTTCGTACAAGTTGCCGCCGCCAGGAACGCCGGGACCCCTGGGATTCCGAGGCGGACGCGCTCCCCCGCCAGGAGTGCCGGGACCTCTTGGGTCGCGAGGCGGACGCGCTTGTCCCCCTTCAGGAATGTCGCTGGACTCTGAGCGTTGTTTGGTCAAGGATTGCTGCGCCAGGGGTTGGTTTTGGGCGTTGGCAGTTGGAAATAGTAAATGCACCCCAGAGGCGATCTCTGCCACCGTAACAAGCAAAACCAAAAAAATCGGGTTTCTCACCCTTCTGGTAATAGAAACCCGGTGATTGCGTAGTAACTTAAACCGCAACCAATCGAATCTATCCATAATTCTTTCTCCTAATTAGCGCCGGTAGCGCATAACTCCAAACTATTGCTGAAGGTAAAAGGCAAGGGAATAAGATGGCGCTAGAAATATAAACTTGCAAACTCACCAGTCCATATCCGGCAGTAGCGATGCCCAGCACAATTATCCTCCCGCTTTCTCCCCTAAAAGGAGAAAAACTTTTCCGCATATGGCGACGACGATTTGGCGGCAAAAGTGCCAAAACCGCTACTTTTCCCAAGAATGCTGCCAAGGGGACGATCCAAACATCGGGGATGGGTATGACCAGCCGCCCGGTGACGAAATGATGCACCATATATGCATGGGCTTCTCCCCCTGTAAAGATGCGACTATTGTCAAAAGATCCGGGTTGATTGCGCCAATAAGCGATCGCACCCGGTGGGGGAAAATTGTCCTCGCCTTCTTTAGATACTCCTGCCTCTAAATATCCTCCCGGTACGAGCATTACAGCTTGCTTTCCCACGTGGCGCAGTTGGGGTGCATCGCCTTTAGCCCGCAACAGTTGCCACGCGGGGAGGCGGTGGTAAACTTGGTCGGGGGGAATGGAAAAATCCATTATCGGGTGCAACCAAGTTTGCCCGATTTGATAAGAAAAGGCGGTAATTGGCTGAAGTTGCGAGGCGGGTGAAAATAAACTCGTATAGCTTTGTTTCTGCTTATTTTGGATATGGGTTTTTACTTGAGATAAGAAATCTTTTTGGCTTTTCAATTGCGGGTGCAGCGGGGCATGGGGCGATTCAAAGTTCTCTTTATAAGCGAGTGCGATCGCATAAGAAAATGGCAAGCTTTCTACGTCGTAATGCTCGCCTGGTCCTAGTTTCATATATCCCATAACGAAGCGCATATCGCCGTACAAGCTCCAATTTGGACTAGCAATTTCAGGTCTAACTCGCAGCCATTGTCCGGAGTCGTCTTCTAGTTCTACAAACACAAACCAAGTGCCGAAATGTTGCTTTTGCACGGCATTTCGGAGCGACTTTGCTAGCTGCTTGTCGTTATTTTTTTGGGGGCGCGCCAGCAGAAAATCTATCCCAATGACTCTGGCATTTAACGCAGAAAGCCGCTCGATTAACCGGGCTATATAAGTGCGGGGCATCGGTCTGGGGTTGCCGATATTATCTTTTTCGAGCGATTCTTGATCGATGGGGACTAATAGGACGGGAGGTGGGCCGTTTTTGCCCGTTTGACCTGTGATATTGCGGTAGATTGCTTGCATTAAGACGCGCCGTTCTAATAAAAAGTCCTGCACCGGCAACTGCCAGCTAATTAATAGAAACATCACCAGCAGCAGCAATTCCTGTCTCGTCGGCAGCAACTGTTGCAGTTGTTGTTTAAAACCAAAGGGTTGCAGGCAAAATAATTTAGCGCCTGGGTGACAATATAACGAGGGAATTAGATAAGCAGAAGGATAGGTGAGTTTTTTTTCTAATTTGAGATACTGACAAGCTGCCAGCATCGATTCCTGTACGTCTTTGTATTCAGTTAAGCTTTGTAAGAACCGCACGAGAAATTCTGCGGCGACTTTGTTGTGAACGGGTTCGCGCATAATTGCGACAGAACTTAACCCCAAGTCAATTAATGCGTTGGCGATGGTGAGTCCGCTACAGGAATTGAAGATGGCAAATTGAAGTCCGCGTTCTTTGGCTTTGGTAATATAGGGGGAAATTTCGCTAATTAACATCGATGTATTGGGTGCAATCGCTAACTGTCCCCCCGTTATAGATGTTTCGTTGCTGTGTCCGGCAAAAAATAAGATATCCCAGCCTTTTTCGTCGGCGATCGCATCGCAAATTCGCTGTTTTAATTTGCCAATATCTTGTTCGCTTTGCCATCCGACAAATTCAACTTCGGCAATGGGAGAAAGCGATCGCACCGCCTGCCGATCTGCCTGAAAATTCAACCCCGTTTCGTCTCCCAAAATGGCTAAAACTCTAGCTTTGCGGCGACGCAGCTGCTGTTCTTCATCCGCTTCTACCCGAATATTCTGCGGCGTGCGAATAATGCGGATATTGCCAGCATTGGCAAAGTCGCTAATTTCCCATGCTTCCCAAGGAAAGCGTTCTAATTCTAAAGGACTGCAAGTGAGGAAAACATTTACTGGCGGGGATGAAGCATCTATTTTATTAGCAGCTGCGGATGCAATCCCACGACGAACTTCAAACAAATCTCCACTCCGCAACCAACGATGAAACTCGTACAGCAGCTTCGCTTCAGCTTGCACCAGTTTGGCGTGCCAGTCTACCGGCGGTGGGGGTGCGTTCAAACTGCCACTCGCTTGTACGCGCCCCCGCAATGCGGTTGTATAGAAACTGAGATAGATTTGCTGCCAATCTTGGTACAGTTTCGTCAGTATTTCTGGATAGTTCAACTTCTCCACCAGTTGCTGTCCAACTCCCCAGGACAACTCAAATCTGCAAGTTTGATCGATTAGTTCAACTTTTAGATGGAACATAGTGGGTAATTGCTAATGGCTAATGGCTAATGGCTAATGGCTAATGGCTAATGGCTAATTGGTCATATTTTATCGGGTGGTTAATAATTGAGCGTACTGTAGGGGAGGGTTTTACGAGCAATATTTGAAATTCAGCGCCTGGTATAAATAAACCCGCCCCTACATTACGTTACGGATGCAGTGGCAATCGATTATCTTTTACATTCTCCCACCTCTCCCATTAGCAATTAGCCAGCAATTAGCAATTACCAAATTATGGACGAAACGCAAAAGGCGGCAATGTTAGTGTCGTACCATTGGGTAAGGTAATAGTTGCTAAAAACTTCTCATCCCACCGACCTGCTATGAGAACATAAAGATAAGTATCCATGCTATTTCTATTTAAAATTCGTTGTACTAAAACCCCTGACTGATCGCTAACGCGCAGTCTGATCCCGTGGGGTAATGCACTATCGGGTGTTGGACCTAATACTAGCAATAGCGTCCACTCTGGAGTATCTTCTGGAGATAAGAAAGGCCATGTCAGGGCATAAAGTCGCGCTTGAATATCCGCGAGTCCGATATCTTGATAAGCGCCCCTTGCCGTAGTGGGAATTTCCATGCCGGTTTGGGCAAGTTGCCTGATAATTTCCTCGAATTCTGCTGTGGGTAATACAGCTTCAAGACTTTGCGTCGATCGCATGGATACGGTAGCAGGAACAAAGGTAGGAGGCATTAGCACCCATGAAATTCCTTGCGCCAATTCATCGATTTGATCTTGTAACCAACGCGCTACATTGACCGTTCTTTGAGTCAGCAAGTTTAACAAATCTGACAAATAATTTCTCAGTTCGTTTTTGGTTTCTGATGCCTCGTCGCCGATTGCTTCTATTTGCAGTTGATACACCCATTCGAGTAATTCCGGATTGGTTAATACGGCTGCCCCTTGTTGCCAATTTAAGACTTGCCACAATGCTGTTTCCCTCGATTGCAATAAAGGTAAAAGGGTTTCCAGTTCCGCTTGCACTGTCGATAATGCAGTAACGCGATCGCTGGCAATTTCCGGCAATAAAATGGCACCAGGTTCTAAGCAGCGCAAGTAGAGCAATAAACGATCTATCTCGCTGTCAAACCAAGCCAAAGGCACGCTATATGTCCAATCTGAGTTGGGTTGTAAATTCAAGGAATCGCACTGGGAATTTAAGCGATCGCGTCGCAAAAATCCTCTAATGATTGCCTGTTCAAATTCTTCCTGAATCTCGATTAATACGTAAAAATGCGCCGCAAATTCTGGTAAATCGATCGCAGGTTGTGGTATAATAACTTCCTCATCGTAAAAGCTGCCAGTCGCAATTAAACAAAGTTTAAACGACCCTACGTTTAAATTAGCAACGGCTGGAAAGACATTGGCATATTGAGGTTGCAAAACCGTAGATTTGGCTGATTCTAAAGGAATATCTGATGCTCTTTCATCTAACCATTGTTCAAAACCAAACAGAGCCAAAGCATTGAGATAAGTTTGCCATTGTTGGGATTCATTAGGAATTGCACTGCTGATTTGGATCGCGCGTTCAATGTTAGCGGATTCGAGAGCGATCGCTTCAACGGGAAAAGCTTCAAAGTCGAAATCGAGGGCGGCTAAATTTGAGTAATACGTCATGACCTTGCTCCTGGCTGTTTCAAAATCAAAAATCAAAAATCAAAAATCAAAAATTCCTTTGAGTTGTTTGCATAGTCTCTGGGCAAATCGACTTTTTGCAGAACGGTTGGGGTTGCTGGCTTCATCTGTTGCGTCTTGGATAACTTCAGAAATTCTTTCATCGAGGGCGAGTTCAACTTGAGAATCTAGAGATTGGAGGCGTTCCGGATCGACATAAATTTTAGCTTGATTGAGAATGCGATCGCGCAGGGATTCTAACATTTTCTGTCTGACATCCGCGCGAAACTCTTTGAGTTTAAGCAGGCGGGTGACTTGATATTGTGCTTGAAATCCGATCGCCAATGCAATTTCGCCCATTGCTTTGGCCTGACAGTGAAATAAGTGCAAAGCTTGGAGGAATTGGCGGTCTGTTGGGGGTTTTTTGCGTTGTAGATTAGCGATGCGATCCCTTACTACTTTATGCAACGCCAAATCCAAACATTCGAGAAACGAAGCTTGATAAAATTCTAAAAACTCTTCTTGTTCGTTGCTTTCCTCATTGTCCGACTTCGGCGACGGATTGTTCTCCGCTTGGCGTCGAATTTCAGGATCGTCGATAGAATCTGTTTGCGGCGTTCCTCGCCGGACAGAAATGCGATATTGGCGCAATTTCCCCGCCATATCTTGCAGTCGCGTCAAGATATCTTCAGTGGATAAATCGAGAATAGCCTGGTTTTCTTGACTCAGTTTAGCAACCAGAGATTGAGCAATTTGCTCTAGTTGTTTATCTGTAGGAGGCTGACATTTACCACCCCCACCACTTTGACGCAATTTAAGTCTGTCCCGTCGATAAACCAAGTGATAGCTTTCCAATAAGATGCAAGCTTGTTGAATTTCGAGAGGTGTAGAGTGATGAAACTCAGAGAAAATGCGCTGCACTTGTTTCGGAGTCGTGTCGTTAAGGATAGCCCAATCGCTCACCAAATAAACACCCCGTTCCAACAAAAAAGCATTCAGTTCTGGATGGTGCTTCGTTAACTGAGTTGCCCAAGTAGATAGATTACCTCGTTCCGGATTAAACGTCTGCAAAATTTCAGTAGCAAGCGATTTATAAGCACCCTGCCTCAAACTACCACGCTGGTGAAGTACAGCGACATCCACATCATCTAAGACAAAAGAAAATAGATCGTAGCGAGTGAACCCATGTTCCCTGCCAAATTGCTCTTCCAATTGAATGCAAACTTGCTCAATTTGGTTAGAAATAAAGCAGCGCAAACAACCTTCAGCCAAAACGCAAAGATGGGTATCATTATGCAGCAAATCCAGCAGTCGGCGTTGGATAAACGCATCCTGCACTTCTCCCCCACCTGCGAATTCGGCAAATTCCTGCCCGAAAAAAGCTGCCAGGGAGTCAATCGCTTCGACTTTGCAACCGCCTGTGGCATCAATTGTCACCAGTCTCCAGTATCTCGATGCTACACCCATGACTGTTTCACCTCTCTTGGTAGGGACATGCTGTAACGCTATACAGGACTTACGCCAGGGCGTTGCCAGAAACCCGGTTTCAGAGTCAATCTCTGGGGACGAAACCAACGATTTTTCATAGAAACCGGATTTCTTGGCGTAAGTCCTAGCTATATCTACACTACTGGCAGACATACTCGTTAAAGTGCTATCCCACGCCAACATCCTCAATTTTGTCACCTCCTTTTGACTCCCTTGTGCAAGCGACGGTCTTCTCCCCTATCTTTATATATTTCTGCCGTCTATCGACTTATGCAGTTAGGACTTATATCATGTCCGGTTCTTCACCCATATTTTGCAATCACGCTAAGGACACTGTGACACGGTGACGGGTCGAGATTTTTATTCAGGGTAATTAGGCGGACATCATAAGCTGCGGGAGCATTTAAATCCAATAAAGAGGCGGGCAATACGTCCCACCCCACAAGAAGAAGGGAAAATTTGACTCTCAAATTAGGTGCTCCCGCAGCTTATTAGATCCTGTCCGTTTGATTACCCATAGTTAGGACTGACGCTAAGGACGCACCAGACAGGGAGACGCTCTGAGTTTTAATGATGGGTGAAAAGCCTGACATGTTATTACGCACAACGAACCCAGAAACCGGGTTGCAAGCTGCGATCTTTTGACACAAACTTTGGTGTTTGCCTAGAAATCCCCCCGTCACCGCGTCACCCCGTCACCGCGTCCTCTTCAACGCGCCCAATTTGTTAGCTTCCACACGTAAATAAACAACACCCCAGAAATTAAAGCGCCTAAGTTCCACTTAACCGAATTTTTTACAAGACTAATTTTCTGATTCATGCGGGTCGTTTCTATTTGCGTCTGTAGTTGATTTTTAGCATTCGATATGTCTGATAAAACTCTGTTTCTCAGTTCTTGAGAGTTTTTTACCTCTGGTATGCGTCCTTGAAACTTAAAATTTCTTAAGGCATTATTGATTTCGGCATCTGATGTAGCGCTGCTCAGTCTATCGTTAATTTGTTGTAGTTGGTTTAAACCTTGGTTCAGTTGAGCGTTCAGTTGAAAGTTATTCAAATTATTAAGGCGCAATGTATTATTAATACCTAAAGGAATTATCAACAAAAATAAAATACCCAAACCTAAAGCCATCCAAGATAAAACTTTTAATACTATCTCTTCCAAATCTTTTCGGTAAGCGTCTTTTCCATAAAATACAAACGCCAATCCAATTAAAGGGACGGGCACTTTTTCTACCATTTCTCCCATCACCTGAAATTCCCAAACCGAATTAGTAAAGCGGGGCGGAGTAAAAATATTAATATAATCAAATAAGGATAGCAACAACAGCCCGTATCCGGCTAGACGAAAAAGCGCAACTGAACGCCATTCTACTTGGTTAAATTCATTCATTAATATAGCCTCCCAAAGGGATTTTAAACACATATTATAACAACAGACTCAAGAGTATGACCTCAGAGCGATCGCGGATCGTTTCCCATCGATTAGCATAGGGTTATATTATGGCAACGGGGGCAGCTATGAAATCCGTAGCGAGTAGCGTTAGCATGTTGCTGGCAGCATTGTACCTGGCGGGAAGTATCAGCGGTAAAGCGGTAGGGATATTGCCCAAAGACCAAGCTGTAGTTTTACCAGAAGCAGTTCACTCCGCCCCATTAGAAACCCCGCAAGAGCAACCGAATTTAAGTTCGATGGTGCCGCAAATCGAACAAACCTGGGAAAAGCAATTTGAAGATTATTTTAGGCGCAGTTTCCCCGAACGCTCAATCACAGTTAAGGACATTGCGGATACTTTGAACAGACTGGCGATTCAAACTAAAACAAAACCTGCACTTCTGTATGTAGTTCCACTTCAGCAACAACTAGAACTCGTATTAATTACACCTGGAAACCCGCCCATTCACAAGCGAGTTGCAGCAGCAAATCGTAAAGCTTTACTCGCACAAGCGAGAGAATTTAGCCTCACAGTCTCTGCCGCCACCCTGGAGGACGCCAGCAACTATTTGCCACCCGCACAGCAACTTTATCAATGGATGATCGCACCTGTGGAACGGGATTTGCAAGCGCAAGGGATAGATACGTTAATCTTTTGCATGGGTGTGGGATTGCGAACGCTACCTTTAGCAGCGTTGCACGATGGGCAAAAATTTCTGATCGAAAAGTATAGCATTACACGCATTCCCGCTTTTAAACTCACAGATACAATTTATACAGATCTGAAGAATTCCCCAGTTTTGGCGATGGGTGCGTCGGTATTTAAGGAACAAAATCCCTTACCTGCAGTGCCGGTGGAATTATCTGCGATCGCGCAAACTATCTGGCACGGAAGATTCTTCCTCAACCAAGAATTTACCGAGGATAATTTGCGAATTCAACGTCAGCAGCAACCGTTTAAAATTATCCATCTAGCCACTCACGCCGACTTCTTACCTGGAAAACCCAGGGATTCCTATATCCAATTTTGGGATAATAAACTAACCTTAGATAAAATAGGGCAATTGGGTTTAAACAATCCACCCGTAGAGCTTTTAGTTTTGAGTGCCTGTAAAACAGCAATTGGCAACGAAGAAGCAGAATTAGGATTTGCCGGGTTAGCAGTGCAAGCGGGAGTTAAATCAGCAGTAGCGAGTTTGTGGTACGTTTCCGACGAAGGAACATTAGCATTAATGACAGAATTTTATCGTCATTTGCAAACCGCGCCAATTAAAGCCGCAGCACTGCAAAAAGCGCAAATAGAAATGATAACTGGGCAACTTCCCATAGAAAACGGTCAATTGCAAAGTCATAATGGCAGGATATCATTACCGCCTGCCTTAGCAAAAAATCAGAACCAAAACTTATCCCATCCTTATTATTGGGCAGCGTTTACAGTTGTCGGGAGTCCTTGGTGAATTATTACCTGTGTTTCTTGCTGCCGACTCTAGTTACAGAGAAACCCGGTTTCTTGCTGCCGACTCTAGTTACATATAAACCCGCTTTATTGCTGAAAATTTTATTTTAAAATTCCCAACAATATTGCAAAAAAAAATGTTATTTATCACCGCTAAATCCGAGTCTTTTAATATTTTTACTTTGATTAAATAGCAAATAATTTGATGAAAAAATGGTAAAATAATAGCAGAATAAATCAAGAATGCTCGCCCTGGATGACCCGATTTATTTATGACCAGTTTGCCAAGGATTATTTATCGGAATTACTATCACCCATAGGAGCAGTTACCCCCAGCCGCGACGTAGCTTCAGAAGTGAGAGAAATTGATGTTTATTTCACCCGATCGAACGCTACACAGGATTACGCGAACATGCTGGGAATCTTAGGAAAAATGGCAACGACTACAGCGCTATTTGAACCATTTCGCAATCCGGTTAGCGTCAGCGAGGTTGGTAGTTGCTTGAGTAAATTGTGGGATGTAACAGCCGAATTAGAACGCAGATCCAGACGAGAAAATACTCGTCTCCTTGAAGCAGAAGTACCAAAACTATGGATTTTGACTCCGACAGCTTCGGAAACCTTGCTAAATGGGTTTCGTGCCATCCCAGACGAACAAAACTGGATCAAAGGCATCTATTTTCTAGGGGAATATTTGCGGACGGCAATTGTAGCGATCCATCAGTTGCCAGAAACTCCGGCAACCTTGTGGCTGAGAATTTTGGGTAGAGGGAGGGTACAGGAACGAGCAATATTTCAGTTGAGTGCCTTACCAGTCGATCATCCAATTCGCGCGATTGCGCTAGAATTGCTTTATAAGCTGCAATCTAACTTGGCGGCAAATCAAGAACAGCAATTAGAAGCAGAAGATCGGGAGTTAGTTATGGCGATTGCACCTTTATTTCAACAGCAATTACAAGCAGCAGAACAACGAGGAAGGGGAGAAGGAATAGAGGCAGGTATTCAGCAAGGCAGACAAGAAAAACAGCAATCGATTTTAGAAAGCTTTCTGCGGGTAAGGTTTGGTGAATTAGACGCGATTTTGGCGGCGTTTTTAGCCCCGTTATCGGCTTTACCTGATACTGAATTTACCCTGTTGTTACTGCAATTATCCACACTGGCTGTTGACGAACAAGGAATGCAGCAAGCTAGACGGTTGCTAGCAGAAAATGTTCTGAGAATGCGGTTTGGACAGTTAGGCGATACCGCTGACGTCACCCTGGGGGAACGCATCCCAACTCTAGTAACAAATTTACTCGCATTCTCTCTAGAAGAGTTAACGTTATTGATGCAACAGTTACCTCAATTATCTGATGATGAACTGTTGGCTAGATTGTCCAATTAACCCAAGTTGCTAGTTATAAAACCGCTCCCCCCAAACCCCCCTTCCCCAGGGGGGCTTTTAAAGTTTTTTCCCGCTTAATTAGGGTAAATTTTAAAGTTTTCTCCCGCTTAATCAGGATAAATTTTAAAGTTTTATACCCCCTTAATCAGGGGTGGTTTTAAAGTTTTCCCCCCCCTTATTAAGGGGGGCTGGGGGGGATCCAATACTAATATTCCATAACTAGCAACTTGCGTTAATTAGACTCGTAAAAAAGAGTAAAGTGGATGGCGATCGCATCTAAAAATCCATTAAAGGCGATCGCTGTAATAGATGTCACTTAAAAAAACCCTAAAATTGCCAGACTTGTTCTTAAGTTAAGCCTAACGACAGCTTCAGCAATCGTCACAGCAGCTTCAGCGTTAGTAACGACAGCTGGAACAATCATCAGAGCAGCTTAAGTGTTGGTAACGACAGCTTAAACGTTGCTTATAATCGTTTGAGTGTTGGTAACAAAAGCTTCACCGTTGGTAACGACAGCTTGAATGGTGGTAACGACACGTTGTGCATTCCTGGTGAAACAACAGAGCGATCGCTAACTTTACTTTTCATTAAACTCGATGGCTGCTTGAGATGAGACTTGAAAAAACCTGAAATTGCTTGACTTATACTTGAGTTAAGCCTGACTTGCCGTTGGTTGAAAAGAAAGCCAATATGATGGAAGAAAATTTCTACTAAAAAGCTATGCCTCGTCGGGGAATCAGAGTCGCAACTGGGTGCATCCCCACAGTTAACCAAGCTCTGAAGCGTCGTTTTCCTACCCAGCAAGATCTGGCTGATAAGTTAGGAATCTCTCGAACCACTGTCCAAAGCTTTTTATACGGCAAAGCAATTGACCGTCTGAACTTTATCGAAATTAGCGAAGCATTGGAGCTAGACTGGCAAGCGATATGCCATCCGGCACGCTGCGCGAACGCTGTAATCGAAGGTGAAACCTGTATAAATTGGGACGGTGCGCCAGATATTTCGGTTTTCTGGGGACGTGCAAATGAATTGACAACCTTAGAACAATGGATTTTACGGGAAAAATGCCGACTGTTAGCGCTGCTAGGTTTGAGCGGAATTGGCAAAACCTTTTTGGCTGCAAAATTAGCGCATCAGATTCAGCATCAGTTTGACTATGTTATCTGGCAAAATCTCAACCATTCTCCGCCACTGATAGAACTCCTAGCCGATCTGATTCAGGTTTTCCCTGGCAAGCAAGAAAGCGATATAACGGTTGTTAGTGGCATTTCTCGGTTGATGGAGTGTTTGCGATCGCATCGCACTCTATTAATACTAGATGGCGTAGAGACGCTTCTGGGTACTAATCAGCTAGCAGGAAGAGAATATCGAGAGGGATATCAAGATTATGGTCGGCTATTCCAACAGGTAGGAGAATCATCCCATCACAGTTGCTTACTATTAACCAGTTGGGAAAAACCGAGAGAAATTGTTTCGGGGGAAGGACAAACAACCCCCGTTCGCTGTTTAAAACTGACAGGTTTACACCCAGCAGCCGCTCAGGAAATTTTGAAACAGAAAGGATTAGTTGAAGAAGCCGAATGGGATTTGCTAATCGAACGCTACGGCGGTCATCCGGAAGCATTAAGAACGGTGGCAACGACAATTATAGATGTGTTTGGGGGTAGGGCGTCTGAGTTTATCAAGCAAAACGGGAGATTTTTGGGGCAAATCGAAACAGCATTTAAGCAGCAATTTGAGCGTCTATCCGATTTAGAAATAGAGTTGATCTGCCAGATAGCGGAAGTTGGACAACCTGTTTCTCTCGATGGATTGCAACAGCGGATTGATTCAGAGACATTGAAGGCGAGATTGTTAGAGATATTAGCATCATTGGTTTGGCGATCGCTGGTTCAAAATTGTTCTAATAACTGTCAGCCGCTGTTTACTCTGCCAGATTTGGGCGCACCGGGAAATCGGGGAGACGCAAGTAGCCGCGTGCCTTATGACTTTTTGGCGATCGTTCCTGCAACTAATTTTGGCTTGACGGCTGCCGCATATCCGACTTTCTGGCTTTACGTGCCGACTCCACCCCCGTCTTCCATTCCCCTAGAATTGGTGCTGCGAGATGAGCAGCAAAATGCAGTTTACCGAACTACTTTTGAGCTAAATCGAGAGGCGGGGATTGTGAGTTTTCGCCTTCCAGAAGCTGCGCCACCTTTGGAAATTGGTAAGAAGTATCATTGGTTTTTCTTCTGGGATAAAGTTGCCCGCGATAGTTGGATTGAGCGGGTAGCAATGCCACCTGATCTGGAAAGTCAGTTAAAGAATGCAACGCCACGAAAGCGCATTCATCTGTTAGCAAAAAATGGTTTGTGGTATGAGAGTTTTACCGAATTGGCGGAATTGCGTTGTCAGTTATTGAGTCAATTAGAGAATGCGACTTTACAGGAACGCACTCTGATTTATGCCGAAAATGGGCTGTGGTATGAGGCGGTGATTGAGTTGGCAGGAGTTCGTGACACAATGCCTGTTGCGACGGTCGATGCTGACTGGGCGGCTTTGTTGCAGCATCCGCTCGTTCGTTTGGGTGAGATAGTTTCAGAGCCAATTGTTTAGTAATACTTGGAGAACTGGAAAAATGGGTTCCGTTTCTGTGTCGGTCAAGAGTAGTAATCGCTTAAATAAAATCAATTACTTACACAATATGGGGAATTTTTGCTGGTTCGTCGGGCAATATCAGAAGGCGATTGAGTACTATCAGAATTCCCTGGCTCTTACACAAAAAATAGGCGATATCATTGGGAAAGCAACCTCCATAAACAATCTGGGCAATGCCCACTATTCCCTAGAGCAATACCAACAAGCTATTAAATACTATCGCCAGTCCCTAGCTATTGCAAAGTCTATTGGGGATTCTTCTCAGGAAGCTAAATCCCTGAATAACCTGGGCAATGCTTTCTGTTCTTTAAGCCAATACCACGAGGCGATTAAGTACCATCAACAGTCCCTGTTAATTTCACAGCAAATTGGCGATTACTACACGAAAGCTAGTTCGCTGAACAATCTGGGTAATGCTTACAGTTTTCTTGGACAATACCAACGAGCAATTGATTATTATCAGCAGTCTCTCAATACATTTCGAGGTATCGGTGTTCGATCTGATGTTGCTTTGGAGAATCTGGGAATTGCTTTCTTTGAATCTGGCGATCTCGCGGCAGCAGAGAGAATGTTACTCACTTCTATTCAAGTTCAAGAATCGTTGCGGATAGGGCTAAGTGATGCCAATAAAGTGTCAATTTTTGAAACCCAGCTGAATGCTTACTTCATTTTACAAGAATTCTTTATAGCTCAGAATAAGCTCAATGAAGCTTTGGAGATTGCTGAACGAGGACGGGGACGGGCATTTGTAGAGTTATTAGCAAGGCGCTTATCCGCTTCCCCAAATACTGAACTCGATATCGCTCAACCCAGCATACCCCAAATTCAACAAATTGCTAAAGCCCAAAATGCTACTCTCATTGAATATTCGATTATTCGACCATTCATAGACTCACAGATATCAGAACTCTTTATCTGGGTCATCCACCCAACTAGCGAAATAGCATTTCGCTCTGTTGACCTTACTTCCTCAAAGGCTTCTCTAAAAGACCTTGTTACCGACACTCGCGAACTTATCGGTGTCAGAGATGGCAATCAAACGCAAGCGCTAGCTTTCCTCCCTGGCGATTTGGTCAAGCTGAACGACGATGCCCCAGATTGGGAACCTTGGAAAGTAGTAGCAATTGATGCCGAAAGCAATACTCTCTCCCTCACCCAATCGACCTTTCCTGAAGGATTAACTATTCCACGCCCCCTAACTGATGTAGCCGCAAAAGTGGAGACTCAGCACACCAATAATCCCCGCTTGCAGCAACTGTATCAACTGTTAATTGAACCAATCGCTGACCTATTACCAACTGACCCAGAAGCCCACGTTATCTTCATTCCCCAAAACGAACTATTTCTAGTTCCCTTTCCCGCCTTGCAAGATGCTAATGGAAAATACTTAATCGAAAAACACACGATTCTCACTGCCCCGGCGATTCAAGTTCTAGATTTAACCCGTAAACAACAACGCACAAGGCAGATGTTAAACGGGGATACAGGGAATTCATTAGTTGTGGGCAATCCCACTATGCCCAGAGTTTCCTTAGTACCTGGAGACACCCCGCAGCAGTTAACTCCTCTCCCCCATGCCGAAAAAGAAGCTCAGGAAATTGCTCGGCTATTGCAAACAACTGCCATAACTGGTAACAAAGCAAATAAAGCCGCAATCGTGCAACAAATGACCAACGCCAGACTCATTCATCTAGCAACTCACGGGTTACTCGATGACCAGTATGGCATGGGAAGCGCGATCGCTCTCGCCCCCGACCCCCCTTCATCCCCCCTTGGCAAGGGGGGACAGGAGGGGGGTAACGGATTGCTCACCGCTGAAGAAATCTTCCAATTGCACCTCAGCGCCGAATTAGTTGTCCTGAGTGCCTGTAACACCGGAATGGGACGCATTACAGGTGATGGCGTCATCGGACTATCTCGTTCTTTGATTTCTGCCGGAGTTCCCAGCGTCATCGTGTCTTTGTGGTCAGTTCCAGATGCTCCCACCGCAGATTTGATGAGAGAGTTTTATCAAAATTTCCTCCACCGTGGCAACAAAGCTGCTGCATTGCGCCAAGCGATGTTAACCACCATGCAGCAACATCCCAACCCCAGAAACTGGGCGGCATTTACCCTGATTGGCGAGGCAGATTGATCCAAACCATCACTCCAACACACCTGCGATCGCACTTCCAATCAAAAACAGGACTTACGCACGACGAGAAAAGAAACCCGGTTTGGACCTTGATCTCTGGTTTCCAAACCAACGATTTTTCTTAGAAACCGGGAATATGAGCGTAAGTCCCGAAAAATTGTTTCTACCTCAATCAACTTAACTTGATATCGTGGGGGTGCAGCTTTTTCATCAAACACTAGAGTGCGATCGCACTCCTTCCATCTGCACGAGCCGATCGCGCTCTGCCTAGTGCTAGGATTAACTCTATAAGTTCTACTCCAAAAACTGAAAACTCCCCAAACGCCAGCTACCCAATGGCTACTGCTAAAGACCTGATTCGTAAAATTCAACTCCACGAAACTCTCAAAGAGTGGGTAATTCAACAGTTGCAAGCCGAAGGAATTGAATGTCAAGAGCAAGATTTTTATGAAGAAAACGGGGATATATTAATTGTTAACCCAGAAGACGTTCCGCGAGCATTAGCAGTTATCCAAAAAATTAAAGACAAAATCAATGAGTCAGTATATTGAAATCAAAACTCTAGAAAATATCTATCCTTACCAAGCGAAGAAAATAATTGCTAAGGGTACAGTTAAGGCAATTTTGACAATGGGGACAATTTCTGCGAAGGCAAAAGTACTTTTTGATGAAGCTGGGATACTGTGGGTAGAAAAAATTCCGTAAAAGATGTTTAAAGGTTCTGACGCTGAAACTGGAAATTCTCAAATATAGGAGAAGATAAAATGTTAGAAATTATATTTTATCCGCTTAACAATCAAACACCTTGTAGCATAGAATTAGCCAGCGATTTTTTACGTTGGCTAGCTCAATCTGATTTTATGGAAATTGGTGCAGAACGTCCCACAGAAATTGAAATAGATGGGGAAAATGTGACATTAGAATTAGTGAAATTGGGTGAAGGCAATAACAGTAACCGCAAGAGATTGAGAGATTTTTTACTGGAAGCGATCGCTCAAGAAAGCGATGCTGTCTTGAATCAACTAAATAACGCTGCTGCCAAACAAGAATATCAAGCCATCACCTATAAATTGAGGAAGTTACAACAGTTGCGTAAATGTGTCGAAAACGAAACTTATCAGTATCTTCAGCGGCTTTAGTTGGTTTGGTGAGTAAAGATCGCTCGCTCAATATAAAATCGGGCAAATACGAAAAATTTCCAGAGAAGCATGACTCAAACTATCACCACCCAACATCTTTCTCCAGAAGCTATTCATCAGCTTGTAGTTGATTTGCCTGACTACATAAAAGCTGCCCTATTGGAAAAGTCCACTCAACTTGAATGTTCCCTCGAAACTACGATTGAAATGGCGATATGCCTCCCTTCCGCTACGCGAACGCAAGCTTCCTAGACGAAGAATCGTTTAGCTTTGAGGATTGTCTGCTTGCTAAACGTCTGAAAGATACTGTCTGAAATTCGATCGTTCTCAGAGCAACTTAGCCAGCCTACAAAGTTCAAATTCCACCGGAAAGCTAGACCCATGCAATCGACAACTCTGGAACAACTATCTGCTGCCGATGCTCAAGTTATCCTAGAACACCTCCCAGAAAGAATTCGTGCAGCCCTCATTGCCCGCGCTGCTGACATTGAATACCCAATTGAAGCTGTTGTGGAAATGGCGATATGCCTCCCTTCCGCTACGCGAACGCTAGCTTCCTCGATGGTGAAGCACTTGGTTTTGCTGATTGCAAACCAGGGCGCGGTTAGTAAAGAATTTGAAACCGTTTTTATCTTTGGTGGTGGCAGAGTCAGAAACAGAACTTACGCTCATATTCCGGGTTTCTGTGAAAAATCGTCGCTTTGGAACGATTGATATATGTAGAAACTTTGGTGATAGGAACGCCCTTGCGTAAGACCTGAGAAAGTTAACTTCGGCAGTATTCATTCATCCTCATTGCCCTTTTTGCTGCCATCGATGGATGACTAGGATTTACTTATCCTCCTTATCCCTAGCGGGTGAGGAGGTTTGTTTTTGACCTTCTTGATATTCTTGTGTCGCCTTGGTTAACAGATAAGCAGCCAGGTTTGCTAATGGTCGCTGTTCCCGATCTGCCCATTGGGATAGGAATTCATAAACATCTTCCGACACGGTGACTGTAATTCGTGGCCTCGCCATTAATTCACGATTTTTGCGCTGTTTCTACGATCGATCTTACTCTGCAAGTGCTTCAGTTCTCTTTTCGTGCTTTCAGTGCTAAAACCACTATTAACACTAATGATGCTAATAGTGCTATAATACCATCAACAACCTAAAAAGCGCCGCGCATTGGGTCTGCAACACCCAATGCGCGACTTTACCCCCTATACCCATAGCTACAGGAGGCACATAAACCATGTTACAAATTAAAGACTTACCCACGCGGGGTAAGGAACCGGGTTTCTGCGTGGATTTCTCGCTGTCAAACCCACGATTTTTCATAGAAACCGGGAATATGAGCGTAAGTCCTAAAACTGAGATCAAGCAAGGAGCGTTGGGAAGTTTCTTGCTCCCGGATGCAGAAACTCTGCCAGTTCCGACAGACGAATACGAAATTGTCAGAGTTTTGGTGATTAGCTCTCACAGAGGAGTCACGTCCACAATTCACACCCTATACGCAGTCAGGTTTGCTCAAATTAGCGAGTGGAGTCCCCTATTGCCTGCACCCGGTTCAGGGGAAGTGATGAGCATATTAACCCGAAGAATCAAGTGCAATTAAAATTCCACCTGCTCCGCAAAGAAACCGGGTTTCTATGCCAAATCATCGGTTTGGAAACGAGTAGGGAACATGGAAAATATTCTGTACAAGCGAACATTTTATGATTCCCGTGCCCCTACGCTTCAAACCCGGTTTCTAGGTAATAAAAAATGAAACACACTCTGCGATCGCTCCCTAATCCTCAGTTTGGAAACCAGTAGGGGCACGGCATCCGAAATATTCTGTACAAGTGAAGATTTTATGATTGCCGTGCCCCGACTCGGTATGATTTTCACAGCGGTCGATAGACGCGATAGTTAATTTTGGGGAAGATATTATCGATAGCTTCGACTTTTTGCAGCCACCCGCTGTCAACTTTGCCAGCATTGAGGTCGTCGTAGATTTTAGTAAAGCGCATTAAATGCGATTGCGTCCGCTTCTTGGCATAAGGTACCATCGTTCCCGTCCGCATAATAAACGCCCAGTCAGAAGATTGCGCCAGCAACAATTCTCGCGCCGCTTGATTGAGCGCCCGAAACTCGAGTTCATCTGCTGGTTCTCGCTTTGCCACTTCAATCATTCTTTCTGCCCCTTTGTGCAAGTGGGGATAAATCCAAGAATTGGTTTCATTGAGCCAAAACTCGTGGAAGCCTTTATAACCCCAACTAGATTGAGCCAGACGGCACACTTGCTGCTTCGGGTGATATCGCAAATAATCTGCTAAATGGGTAAGAGCATAAGTTTTTTGATCGTGCCAAGACTTGCGGATTAAAAAATCCAAAAACATCGGCCCTTCATACCACCAGTGACCGAACAATTCCGCATCGTAAGGCGAGACAACAATCGGAGGTTGCTGCATCGAAGTGTAAAGATGCTGGATTTGGCGTTCCCGATTATACATAAAATTGCCAGCGTGTTCTGCTGCCTTTTCCTTGGCCCAGTAAGGGTCGTATAATTGTTTCTCGCTCAAGCCGATGCCGCGCCCAGTAATCTTGTGGTACTTAATGCCGATATTTTTGCGCTGACCGTTCGGCATGATGTAGGGCTTAATATATTCGTATTCCGCTTCCCAGCCCAAATCCTTATAAAATTCTCGATAGACCGGATCGCCCGGATAGCCGAGTTGAGTAGACCAAACTTGGTGCGCCGACTCGTGGTCGCGACCGTAAGCAGCAATGCCGGTTTCGGTAAAAACGGGGGTATAAGTGCCAAACCGAGGGCGGGGACGCCCATAAAGCAGCCCATGTCCGTCAATTAGCATGTAGCGCAATCCGGCATCGGCGAGCATCCGCTCCAGGCCATTATAATAAGCGCATTCCGGTAGCCAAATGCCCTTGGGAGGACGCCCAAAGTTTTGCTCGTAGTGTTCGCAGGCGACTTGAATTTGCGCCCATACGGCTTCCGGATACATTTTCATCAGCGGTAGGTAGCCGTGAGTTGCGCCGCAGGTGATGATTTCCAGGTTATTCGTATCTAAGAATTGCTTGAGGGCCGAAACTAGGTCGCCGTTGTAGCGGTCCCAAGTTTGTCGAGTCGTGTCAAACTCTTTGGCGTAATGTTCGGCGAGGTAGTGCAGGTGACCGTTGAAATGGTTGCGCTGAATTTCTAACTCAACCAATTGTCTCAGTTTGGCTAAGTGTTTTTCGTAACGCTCTTGTAGTAAAGGGTCCCGTAGCATTGACACCAACGGCGGCGTCATGCTCATCGTAATTTTGAAGTCTATGCCATCCCGCCTTAAACCTTCAAATACTAATAGCAAGGGAATATAGGTTTCAGTAATGGCTTCATAAAGCCACTCCTCTTCTAGAACGTAGTCGCTTTCAGGGTGCCGGACAAACGGGAGATGGGCGTGCAGTACGAGAGCGAGATAGCCGGTAGCCATAGTTATTCAGCGAGGGTGTATTGTAGAACTGACTCAGCAGGAGGTAAGGCTTCGCAGTATTTTAAGATTCTAAGGCGAAAACACACCCTAGCAGATTGAGACTGCCAGCGATTGCCCAACTCCCTTGAAATCTAACTTTAGAAAGATGCATTAATTCTCAATTTACAATTGGACAGCGCCAGTTCTCCCCTTTACCCTTCCCCAATGCCCGTTGATCGATCTTGTTGCCAAAACTGTAACGGAAAGATCGCTATCAATCGTTTGTTTATATTCTGAAGATATGCGCTCACAAGCTCAGTCCCCCACCCCAAGCATCAACTGGGAGGAGTTCAACCTAACTGCCTTACCAGATCCAGTGCAGTTGGACAACATCAAAGCCCAGCTGGATTTAGTTTTGCTTGCCTTAGAAACACTAACGGGAATTGGCTCGGACGCCATCCTCAGCGCCGCAGCTCAGTTGAATCTGGAGTCTGCGATCAAAGACCGGGTTACCCTGTGGCGTTTGCGCTCGTCGAGTCCTTTACGCGGTGAGGGAGGGCGGAAAAAGCTGGACGTGGAAGAAGCGCGCAGTCTGGTTTTAATTATCTGCCACCTAGCCAAACAGCATCAAGAACTGATCCGTCGCGCCGTTGCCCTGCTGGAACAGATGACCGAGCAAAACCGCGCTCCCCATCAAGCCGCGCTTTTAGGAGATTACCTCGACGCCTTTAGCAACAAGTACGTTGAGCGCATGGAACAAGGAGAAAACCTATCCCCCGACGCCCTAGCCCACCTGGCGCTCAAACTTATGATCGATTTATTGTTCTACAGCAGCGCTGGCGGTCATCGGCGTCTCTGGCTAGCACTTTTGGGAAAAAGCAAAAAGTAATTTTGTCACTCGCTAATTGGTAATTGGTAATTGCTTTAACCGTTCTCCATTACCTATTACCCATTACCCATTACCCATTACCCATTACCTAGTCTTATGTCCTCATCCAACTCAGTTTTGCGCCGCTACACGCCGCCCACTTGTACCCTGGAAATTACCGCTGCTGGCTCGCCCCTATCCCGGTGGATTGGTCGCCCAGCAATCAAACAGCTACAGTTCCAGCTGAGTCTTGACGATCCGCGATTGCCTGAGGAAAAACGGCTGACGCTCAAGGGCGACAAAACCCAGTTAGAAGCGCTGCGGGAAGCTGTGGAAACTTACGTGCAGGACTTGCTCGGTCAATCCCCCGCCGCTGCTGACACCGCTTTGCAGTTGCACCCAGAAGCCCCATCAGCAAATTTGGTATTGGATACAACTAATGACGAGACTACTGTTGTCCCCGCGACAAGTCCAGAGGAAACCGCAGCAGTTGAGTCAGGCGAAGCAGCGCTGGCAGCGTTACCACCTACCCCGCTGCCTGGGCTTCCAGGTAATATTTACCTGCAACCCGATGGAATACTGGCGCATAACCTTTATCTCGGTTCTCTAGCGACGCCTGAGTCAGGGGCGGTGGTGCGCCTGAGTACGCTGCAATTATTTGACCTCGCTACGGCTTTTGAGCAATATGCAGATGATTTGGTGGTATTGCCTAACCTCAAGAGCGGAAAGAAAAAAGGCTTTGCCACCAAGCTAAAAAATCCCCCGGTTTGGGCAAAAACGGCGGCGGGGCTTGTGTTGGCAGCGGGAGCAACCGCAGCGGGCGTGCAATTGCTTAACAGAAATACGTCGATTCAAACCGCAGATGCACCCCAGGCTAACCCAAATCCTACCCCGACCGAGCAGCCAATTGTTGCCGGTATCCCCTCACCCAGTCCGACGCTGGTAGTGCCAACCCCACCCCTGTCTTCTGCGCCAATTTTGCCAACTCCAACCTTGGGGGCGCTGGCGTCGCCTAGCCCCAATGCATCGCCGCCCTTGGGGACTGGGGTGACGCCTAATCCCGCCACCCCATCGCCGCCCTTGGGGACTGGGGCGACCCCTAGTCCCGCCACCCCATCGCCACCCTTGGGGAGTGGGGCGACGCCTAATCCCGCCACCCCATCGCCGCCCTTGAGGGCTGGGGCGACGCCTAGTCCCGCCACCCCATCGCCTCCCTTGGGGATTGGGGTGACGCCTAGTCCCGCCACCCCATCGCCGCCCTTGAGGGCTGGAGTACCACCGCGTCCTAATGCGCCATCGTTGCCGTCTTCGCGATCGCCCGCTGCTGGAAGCTCGCCCAATTCGTCATACAAAGTACCTGGGTTGCAGTTTGATGCCCCTAGCCCAACGACTGCTCCAACTCCCCTTCCGACTCAGCCGCCGCTGCGGCAAAACGATGCCACCCAGGGACAAGGCAGCCTGCCTCAAGGCGCATCGCGCAGCGTCCCTAAAGCCGCATCGCGCAGGGTGGCTCAACCCCGATCGCGCCCCTCTCCTAGTCCGGCAATGACGATTCCCCCAGACCCAGCTGCGACTCCTACCGACCGAGTTACAGAGCGCCGCGATCGCCCGACGACTCCTAGAGACCGCACGGCTGTTCGTTCCACGCCGACTCCCAATCCGACATTTTTCCCCAGACCAGATGTGACTCCCAAAGCCACTGCTTCTCCTGCTAGGGTTCCGGGAGCAATTCCAGCACCAATTGTTCGGGCTCCGGCGGCGCTCCCCACACCTGTGTTCGAGACTCCCAGGACAATTCCCACCCCAACAATCCCCCCTCGTCCCCCAATTCCGACACCAGACTTCCCATCTCCCACTGCCATTCCGACGCCAGACTTCCCATCTCCGACTGCCATTCCGACGCCGATGGCGGCGGCTCCGGCTATAATTCCTACCCCCACCCCCAGAGCGACTACTCCAGACCCGTCAGTCGCTGCATTGAGATCGAGTCCAACTCCTAAGCCAGAGGCTAACCCAAGTCCGGCAACAGACAGAGACAACACCAGCGCCGTCTTTGACCCGATCCCCCAAGTCGCTGAGGTGAGACGGTATTTCCAGCAACGGTGGCAACCCCCCTCAACTTTGACCCAAGATATCGAGTACACTTTGTCGCTCAATCCCGACGGGTCGATTAAAACCGTCACTCCCCGAGGACAAACCGCAGAAATCTATCTGGATCGCACCGAGATGCCTTTGGTCGGAGAACCTTTTGTTTCTCCCATTGAGGGCGGGCGCAATACCACGATTATCTTGGTTTTATCTAAGGATGGTAAGGTGCAGGCATTTCTTTTGCCGTCAAATTAAGCCTTGGGGAGTCTTCAGGGGTTTGTAGTAGCGCTGTCTTCGCTCTATACCTTCGCCAGCGCCTGCCTAAAGCTATAGCTTTGCCGTTTTCTTAGCGCTACTAACAACCCATCATCCACAGGACTTACCCACGACAAACCTATCACCTTTGTTTCAAGCTACGATCTTTAGTTCCAAAGCGACGATTTTTCATAGAAACCCGGTTTCTTTGGCTAAGTCCCGCTCCAGTTTGCGATAAATCTTTGATTTAAATTCTGCAATTCATCAATTTCTGATACTTTTAATCCGGACAACTTCCGACATCTAAGACATCTTCCGACAGTCCGAATACAACATCATTCTCGGACACGCTGAGAATAAAGGTGGTATCCCACATGGCCTTGAGAAAAATTCCCAAGGATCGATTAAAATCTCGCTTGATTTCATAACCGCAATTAGGACATTTAAACTTTTTATTGCCGCCTAATTTACGGTGGATATGACCGCAGCGAGTACAAGTCTTGGACGTATATTCTTCAGTCACTCGCACCAATCTCGAACCATAACGATTACAGAGATGTTGAAGCATCTGGCTGAATTCATAAAAAGCCCAATTCATCATCGCACGCGCCGACTTACTTCTAAGGAAGCGCTTTTTCTTTGCCATTATCTGCGAAGTTTCAAACTTTGGCAAGTAAATAGTATCGTAACTGCGGGCTAAATAGGACGCGACCTGTTTATGCATTTCACCGCGTAAATTTTTAATCCGCGTCCTTACCCGTTCCATTGCTTGCCTTAATCTGTACTTTAACCTCTTAAACTTACCTCCCTTAGCTTTGTCGTGTTTTGACTTCAAGTTATCTTGATGCTTGCACAGCTTGGCTATCCTGGCAAAATCTCCATTACCCAACTCTACAAAGTTATTACCATCGAAGCCAGTCATAAAGCATCTCAGTCCGGGGTCAAGTGCAATAACTTTTTGTCCCCCGTTTGCCTTTCCAACTTCAACATCAACCGGGAAATTAGCAAACCACCTTCCCTTGTTGTAAGTCAACAAGAGACGCACCATCATAGTTAATGAGACAATAATCCTGACCCCAGTACTCTGCTTTTGGTAGCCCTTTAGAGGCGTTTACTTTCCAGTGTCCATCGCTATAATCCTTGGGTTCAAATTGAATTGTTTGATTTCTCGATCTAACACTACGGAACTTGGCAATCTTCTTACCGGCATTTGGATTGAGGACTTTTCCTTCGCCTTTACCGATAAACTTTGGCTCGCGCTTAGTTTTTGACCAGGCGGTATACGCCTCAAACAATGCGTTGTCTAAAGCGTGAGCAATTCCTAATTCTCGACACCAAGTGGGGATAATCTCATCACCCAACTTCTTGCAGAAAGATCTGAAGGCTTGCTTACCAGATGTTTTCCTGCCCTCCTTGTTGAAGTATTCAAATTATTGATGCTTGTTCAGGTAAGCGATCGCATTGTTGTAAACCTTGCGGCAAGCATGTATCCTAAGCATCCAAACCTTTTTGGTTTCTCCCTTTGGATAAACTCTGTAGGTCAGGGTCTTCTTTAATTTTTTGTTTGTATTTTCTGAGTCCGTAGAGCTTACAGGAGAAGACATCGATGATGGCAAGAACATCTTCCAACATTTCTCTTTCTGGGCTAAGTACGTGGTTGTTGAGAACCAAAACTTTACACTCTGACCGCTCTGCAAGCCATGAGACAAGGTCGAACCCAAACCTACAAAGTCTGTCTTTGTTTGCAACGACAACCATTCCGACATCGCCTGACAAAATTCGTTCCAATAAGGCAAGCAAGCCTTTTCGCTTGAAGTTGAGTCCACTGCCGATGTCTTTAATGACTTCGCAACCGGGGTAGCTAGAGACAAGAAACTCAATTTGTCGCTCAAGGTCAGATTTTTGACTATGGCTGGAAACTAAGCGCGTAAAGGATGGTTGGTTTGGAGGAAAGTCGAACAGAGACAACTGAATCGATGTCGTATCTTCTCTGTCCGCCTTTGGTTCTGTACGTTTTAATTTTGCCTTCCGCCTCCCAACGTTCGAGGGTTCTGGTGCAAACTCCCAATCTTTGGGCAGCCACTCTTGGTGGTACATATTTCGACATTTTCCCACAAGGGCAAACTATGTCTCAGTATCCGATATATGTCGGGCTGCTTCGGGAAATGTCACAGTTTTTAACCCTCTAGTAATTACTCTCAAGCTTCGTTTGTCAAAACACGTTTAATCAATACCAAACCCTCACGAGAGCGCATTTTAGGCCAGTGCGGCTACACTGGTAGCGGCTCTTGCTGCTTTTCTTCTATCGCAGCACTCTTCGGCTCTTGCGCGTCCATTATAGCCGTTTCTGATGAATCCTCTAATGGCAGCACCTCCCGTAACATGAATACCTCTTTTTGCCAGATCAGCATCTTTTCGAGATTTTCCCCTGAAGGGGCAAACGCTGGGATCGCCAGGGAACACGCTTGCCAGCCGCCTCTAACTGGTACGCCCAGCTGCTGGCAATTACCGCCGCGTCTTCCTTCCGGCGTGTAGTACCGGCAAGACCGACAAGCTGAAGCGATGGGATGCAGGTTCATAAAAGCTCTCTACCTTTTTGGGAGTTACTTTTGGTCAATAACTGTTTCTCCTCACCTTCATTTATCTCAAATGGCTCAGCCCCCCTCAATCCTGAGAAATCCTTACCCAGACTGGGTTATAGCGATCCCGAATAAAATATAAACTTTATGATTTCTTCAGTTTTGTGTTAAGAAACCGATACAATTTATGGGAAGAACCCTATTGATTTCAACTAAAACCTGTCCGGGATCAAGGTAAACAGGAAACAAGGGCGTAGCAGCAGATACGGGATTATATAAAAAAACACTAAATATAAAACTTAAATCTAGCTGAAGACAGAGATGGGGCGGGTCAATGCTGAATCTATCTAAAGTAAGAGACAGCATGAGTCAAGGGTGACGCTGCAAGCGCTCGCCGTCACTACCAGACCAAACCGATCCTCACCTGGTTTGAATGCACAAACAAAATCGAATGTCAACTACAGGAGGAAGCAAAATAAAAAGGGAGCCGATCGGTTGATTGGTCGGTGCAGGAGGCTTGTGGCGATTTAGGTAAAACAGGACTTACGCGCACCCATCCGGGTTTCTATGAAAAAAGGTGATAGGAACGCCCAAGTGTAAGTCCTGTAAAATCTAAAATCTAAAATCTAAAATGCCAGTGGATAATTGTCCCTAGTACCTGCACCGATCTGACGCAACAAGCAATTGGTAGGAGACAGCATTCGCTATGAGCCAACTTTCTTCTGTTGAATCTTCGCCTCAATCGTCCCCAACTCCAGGGCTAGACCCGACTTTACAAGCGGTTCTCGGCAACTTGGACGTAAATCTGGAGGAAGAATTAACCCGCTTCCGCCGTCAGCGCCGCGGCAAAAAGATGCTCTATACCAATGGGTCAAGCCGTCCCAAGGTCGATAAATCTTTGGATCTGATCTCGGTGAAAGCAACGGGGGGCAGAAATCTTGGCGCTGAAAATGGGGCATCTGCGGCTAGCAACAACCCGACTCCGGGTGGGGTGGAAGAAATGGGGGAGCGACGGAATATCCCAGCAGCAGCGATCGCTTCTGATGTGGAGACGAATGTCAGCGCAGCGGTGGAAACGAACTACACTCAAGCAGCAACACCGGGTGCTACCTTGATCCAGCCAGATGATTATCTCCAATCATCGGCAGCGCTGCTCAAAAATCTGACAGCAGAACCAGAAAACCCTTTCACCCCCGAACAAAGAGAACGCGAATCTGATCGACTGCTCAGCCCCTTGGGTATTGGCTCGATGCTATTGTTATTGCTGGCAAGTGCAACTTTGGGCTATGTGGTGATGACTCCAGCTAGCGTCAGCCACCTCAACCGATTGTTTGAACCCCAAAAGCCCAAGGTCGCTGAAAATACGCCAAAAACTGCCGCTGCTGGTGGGAATGCATCTGTAGTTAGAGGGATTCCCACTTCGCCCAACTTAGCTGCTGAGGAATTTGGCGAATTGACTTTGCGATCGCTCAGTACCGTAGAACCTAGAGTCGCCGCCATCCCAACACCGGCGCCTCGTCCTCAGATTCCCGTCAATACCCCAGCTACCATACCCAGTCCGGCACCCGGTAACGTTCCTTTGGATTTGTCCCGCAGTCTTTTACCACAGCCAGTTGAGTCGGGAAGCTTACCCCTACCCACAAGCGCACCCACTCCCGCAACTCGGCAAACTGGGGCTAAACCCGCAAGAGCTGGAGAAAATCGCTACTTAGTCGTGATGGATTATAATGGCTCGCGCTCCCTAACTCAAGCGCGTAAAGTGGCAGCAAATGCTTTTGTTCGTCGCTTACCCGACGGCACTCGCATCCAATTGGCTTCCTTCCCAACGGCTAGCGAGGCTAGAACTAAGGTGCAACAGCTGCAAAAACAAGGCGTATCGGCTCAGCTTTATCGACGCCCCTAATTCTGATCGAGACAAGGGAGATGGGAGAGATGGGGAAGTGATATCGACGCTACCTTCTTTATCTTCCCGATCTTTCCTATCTTCAAGGGTGCGATAGCGAGATAACATGAAACTAATTGGTATGGCAATGGGGCTGCGGACTCAGTAAGGGGAACGCCACTATGGGACTTCTCGATCGCATCGGGCGCGCGATCCGCGCTAATATCAACCATTTAGTCGGTCAAGCGGAAGATCCGGAAAAGATTCTGGAACAAACTGTGCTGGAAATGCAGGATGACCTGATCCAACTGCGTCAGGCGGCTGCAAGTGCGATCGCTACTCTCAAACGTACCGAACGACAACTCTCACAAGCTCAGTCTTCCGCAGATGAATGGTATCGCCGCGCCCAACTGGCTCTCTCTAAGGGCGATGAAAACCTGGCGCGGGAAGCTCTCTCGAGGCGCAAAACTTATCAAGAAACTGCCAAAGCCTTCGCTACCCAGTTAGAGCAGCAAAATACTATCGTCGCTAACCTGAAGCAGAACATGCGGACGCTAGAAAGTAAACTAGCTGAGGCTAAGACTAAAAAAGATATGTATATTGCCCGCGCTCGCAGTGCGGCGGCTACTGAAAAACTCCACCAAATGACGAGTCGCTACAATCCTAGCGGCGCTTTGGGTGCTTTCGATCGGATGGAAGAAAAAATCCTGCAAATCGAAGCTCGCGCCGGTGCTATAGCAGAATTAAGTAGCAACGAACTGGAACAGAAATTTGCCGCCCTCGAAGCAGGCGGCGATATCGATACCGAACTCGAAGCCATGAAGGCTAAGATCGTTGCAGGAAACAACCCTGCCCAGTTACCCAGTGCGCGCAACACCGATCCGCAAAAACCCTAAGATTATTGGCTATGGTTTAAATAGCTGCTTTGTCGCTTTGATAATACGCCCCAAAAGGAAAAAGTTATGGGATTGTTTGACCGCATTAGCCGAGTAGTCCGAGCCAACCTGAACGACGTGGTTAGCAAGGCTGAAGACCCGGAAAAGATTCTGGAACAGTCTATTATTGATATGCAGGAAGACCTGGTGCAGCTGCGTCAAGCTGTTGCTCAGGCGATCGCCACTCAAAAACGTACCCAACAACAGTACAACCAAGCCCAATCCGAAGTAAATAACTGGCAAAGCCGCGCTCAACTGGCTCTGCAAAAGGGCGATGAAAATCTGGCTAGGGAAGCGCTGGTAAGGAAAAAAACCCACGCTGACACGGCGGGTGCCCTCAAACAAACCCTGGATCTTCAAACCACTCAGGTAGACCAGCTCAAGCGCAATCTCATCGCCCTGGAAAGCAAAATTTCTGAGGCGAAGACTAAGAAAGATATGCTCAAAGCCCGCGTGGCTGCCGCAAAGGCGCAAGAGCAGCTGCAAAATACCGTCGGTCGCATGGGTACAGGTACGGCGATGGCTGCCTTTGAGCGCATGGAAGAAAAGGTTTTGCAGATGGAAGCTCGCGCCCAAGCAGCAGGCGAGTTAGCTGGTAACGATCTGGAAAGCCAATTTGCCCTGCTCGAATCTGGTAGCGATGTCGATGATGAATTGATGGCGATGAAAGCTAATTTGCTGGCAGGTGCTTCCCCCAATCAAGCTGCTCTACCTTCTGCTAGTCAATCTTCTGCCCCGCCATCCAATACACCAAATAAAACATCAACACAGGTTGATAAGGATTTGGAAGAATTGCGTCGCCAAATGGATCAACTCTAATCTATTTTGCCGTTTGCTAAAGCATGTTTACCCCCTGGAAATTAACTCTAAATTCTCGGTGAAAATGAGGTTTAGAGTTAATTTCCAGGTTTTACTTTTAAGACTGACGCACGACGATTTTAGAAACCGGGTTTCTGGCTGAGATCTCTAGTTACAAAGCGACGATTCATAGAAACCCGGATGGGTGCGCCTAATTCCTGACTTGATTTGTTGATATTCAAGTGGTCAACTCTATGGGAGCGGCAATTTAGTTTTATTTGCATGGTTATATGTGCAATGAAGTCTGTTAAGATTTTTATAATATTTTGTTTTCCGAGCATCTAAAATGGAGATCAGCGATCTGTTTCCGTTTCCGTTTAAAATTACACTCGATACCACGGCGATCGCCGGCGCGCTTTTGTGGTCGCTGGCTTTGTATCTCGGCTTTTCCCCCGTGGGTGAGTGGGTTACCCAGCAACTGAATCGTTGGTTTAATTTTGCCGAGCGATCTCTCTACACCTCCCAAGCAGAATTTGACCGCACCAAGAAAGGTAGAGAATCCCAAAATGCCTTTTTTGCCTCTTTATTCAGCATCTTCCCGTTTTTAATCGCAGGCGCTTTGTGCAACTGGGGCGTCGAACTAGGTTTAGGTGATAGTTGGGGCATCACTATGGGTCTGTTAGCTTGCGTCGCTTGCGGCATCTACGAGTTGGGACGCCGCGATGGACAAGTGTAGAAAATTTTAGATTTTAGATTTCAGATTTTAGATTTTAGATAAGGAAGTGGGTGTGGTAGGATTGCGCGAGCGCCTGCTTTAGGCTATTATTATCATAATCGAAATCTGTGCAAATTAAATATTTGAAGATAGTTCTTCCTCATCGAATCTATTATATCATATAAAAAACAGAAAGTATAGCTACATCTGGGATAATAACGCAAGTTGCTAGTGATTCAAATTGGTAATTGGTAATTGGATTGATGGCTCAGTCTACTCTTGACAATTACCCTGACACCCCAGAGCCTAGTAACGCGATTACCTATTACCAGCGCCGTTGGATGTAACTAGCAAGTTGAGTTAAATAGAGAAAAATACGATTGCGCCAAAGCAGTTTTTAGGGTATTATTATCATAATGGAAATATGTGCCAAATAAATATTTTAAGATAGTTCTTCCTCATCGAATCTATTATATCAAAAAAAATTAGCCAAGTCTAGAGTTACAGAAAAAATTTTTACCCATAAAACCAGCCGGGGACTAAAGTCCCAGGCTAATAGGGAAAGTCCAGGTGATGGACTGCTGGAAAATATTAGTTTGTTGGAAGGGACTTTTGCTATTAGCCTGGGATTTGAATCGCAGGCAGGCTAAGGCCGAAAGCGTTAAACAAACTGATGAAAAAATGTGGATAAAGACAAGGGCTTAAGGGTGAGAGATATAGGGTGTAATGCTTGGGGATTGAGTATCAAAAAGGGAAAGTTCATCGCGTACCAATCGAGCGAGTTTTTGAGATGCACCGGGGTTACCTCGGACATGGCGGAGGTTGGATCGCATTGCTTCCAACTTGTGGGGATGGTCTAAATAATCGATAACTAAATCTGCCACATCTTCAGGTTGGAGATTTCCGACTAATTCGGGGACAATTTCGGAATTTGCCCATTTATTAGGCCATGCAAATAACCGACCTTGTCGCAATACTAACGAGTTAATAGCTTTAGCAAAAACAGAACCAACTCCGGGCAAATTAGCCAATAAACCAGGCAAACCATCCCAAGAACGCATGGCATCTAATTGCTGAGTTGGTAATAGAACTATCATGGGGACTGCTAAGGAACCCAACTCGGCGGTATTGGCGCCAACTGTAGTAAGGCAAAGGCGACATTGAGATAATAAATCGTAGGCGGGAAACTGGGTAAACAATTCCACGCGCAAACCAGAGGGAGTTTTGAGGAAGGGAGAGTCTGAGTTAGAAGGGATAACTAATTCAGAACTTCCCCATCCAAATTGTTGAATTAAAGGATTTTGATTTGGAAGGGCAAAACGAGCTAAAGTTTTGAGGTCTAAAGTAGGGGCGACGGGAATCACAAACCGAGTTTGAGGACGCACAGAGTGGATGCGTTGTGCGATGGCTAAACACAGAGGTACACCCTGGGCTAATTTTGCTGGTTTCGATCCGGGTAGCAGTCCAATTAATTCAAAGTCGGATTTAGAGTCGTTCTCTATCTCCCCCCGTTGTTGCGCTTCTGCCATTAAGTCGCCGACAACTGTAAATTTATGGGCATATTTTGGCGATGCTTTGACAGCAATTTCTGGTTTCATGACGCCGAAGCTGTCGATCCAATTATGCCAGCGGGCGTCCCATTCGGCATAAACGACGGTACGATATCCTAAACGCTTGCCGATGATGACGGTATAAAATTGGTCGCCGCCGAGGAAGAGAACAACTCCCTTGTGGCGCCAGTCCCAATTTTGAGCAGTTTTGCCGGATAGTAGAAATGGGAAAAAATGTTCTGCTGCTTGAACGCGGTCTACTTGTGGGTAGGAAAGAGCGATCGCATCTTCTTTGCCAGTCGCATTGGGACAAGGAGATAATACCACCGAAATGCGTACTTTATCCCGCTCTTCCCCCAACTGTTGCCGCAAGGATTGTACGACGGGACGCACCCAGGTGGTTACTTCTCCAGGTCCATTGGAAAGAATTAAAATATCGACTGTCATCAGACTGTTATTTTAAGGCAAACTGGATTTAGATCTGAATAAGTAGCGCCATAGAAAGCTTCGTTGAAGTAGGGTGAGACTAATCTCCGACCTTGTCTTCGACTAAACTGTTGAAAGCGCGCTTGCCCTGATGGAATCAACCCGGCATTCTTTGCCGCTTTGATATCCGAGTATTTTACTATATAACGGGCTAAGTTGCTAGTTACATCCTTTGACAAAGAAACCGGGTTTCTTTGTCCTTAGATGTAACTAGCAACTTGAGTTATATAGTAATCTTCATTGACCAGTTCAAATTTCACGATTTGTTATTGAATTTGATGGCGGCAAATAAATGCGATCGCATTTATTTGCTATAGGTATTAGCCTCTAAAAAATATTCCATCAGCTTGCAACATCCTGCCCGTTCGAGGATCGGAAAATCCGGGAGAGATATAGTAGATTTCAAATCCCATTTTTTTTAGGTTTGTCCGCATTTCTTCAAACAATATTCCGCCTTCATAAAGGGGAATAAAAGACAATTATAATTGCATACCCTTAATATTGGTTAGGATTTCGGCAGCTCCCTCTAAAACTTTATCTTCAAAGCCTTGTACATCTATTTTGAGGAAAGTTGCTTGAGATTTTTTCATATAACTATCAGCTGCCTCAGATAATTTTAACATTTTGACCTTTTCAGAGCCGATATAGACCGAGCTGGGTGCAGCGTCAACGTGAGCTGATAACATTGGCAATACCGAACTGCTTTCGGAATTGTTTGAAATATTAATTTCAATTTCGGTATTTTTATCTCCAATTGCACATCGGGGTGCTATTTCCCAGTTTGGATGCAATCGACTTGCTTCTAGGAGTTTCTCATAGGCAGAAGATAGCGGTTCAAAAGATACTATTTTGCCGACATAGCCGCTGTTAAAGAGTTTACTGGCAAATTGTCCGTTGTTAGCCCCTACATCTAAAACTAAATCGATTTCATAAAAATTCAGTAGCTTGAGAAAGCTGGAATTTTTAGATATGTGCGGTTCAGGGGGGACGGGGGAGTATCTAACTATATCTATTCCAAAGTTACGGATAATTTTTCTCAAAGCTGTTTTCATGGTTTACTGAATTTATTCTGGTATAATTTAAATTAAATTTTAGTCGGGTAATCCCAAACATTCAATGTTTGTATATAAATATTACAAAGCAGTCCACCTATCCGTAGCAGCTGAGTTTCCCTGGGGCACTGACAAGGATAGGATTGCCCAAGCATTTGCCTCGCGAGTCTGGGTGTGGTGATTGGGTGGAATTCACCGGCTTTGGATATGATGACAAACAGCAACATACTTCCATCTCACTATGCCTGCAACGATCGCACTCATTGCCCACGATCGCAAGAAAGACGATATAGTCAACTTCGCAAAGCAACACGCACTTGTCCTGGGTCGTTACAAATTAATTGCCACCAGTACGACGGGAGGGCGGATTCAAAATGCTACGAGATTACCAGTCGAGCAAATGTTATCCGGTCCAATGGGAGGAGACGCGCAAATTGCGGCACAAGTTGCCACAGGTAACGTTGTCGCGGTAATTTTTCTGGTAGATGCTTTATATGCCCAACCCCACGAACCGGATATTCAGGCGCTTCTACGTATTTGCAATGTCCACAACGTGCCGCTTGCTACTAATTTAGGGACGGCAGAGGCAATAGTTGCTAGTTTAGAAAAAACACAAGTTGCTCATTTAATATTTAATCCCGTATCGGGACAGGGAAATGCGGAACAAGACCTTTCTTTAATTCAACAACTGCTTTACCCGCAGATGCACTTGCACGTTCATTTAACGACAAAAGATTCAGATCCGGTGCAGTTGGTGAAAGATGCGATCGCAGCGAAAGCCGATATTATTATCGCATCTGGCGGCGATGGGACTGTTTCAGCAGTTGCGGGTGCATTAATAGGGACGGGAATACCTTTAGGAATTATCCCCAGAGGGACGGCGAATGCGTTTTCGGTGGCGTTGGGAATTTCAGCGGCGATAGCACCGATTAGAAGCGCCTGTCAAGTCATTTTAGGCGGATACACTCGCGTTGTGGATGCCGCACGTTGCAACGGAATGCCTATGATTTTACTAGCAGGAATTGGTTACGAAGCCGAAACAGTAGAAAAAGCGAGTCGCGAGTTAAAAGATCAGTGGGGTGCGTTAGCTTATTTAATGGCAGGATGGCAGCAATTAGATACTCAAGAATTATTTGAAACTGAAATTGATATTGAAGGGGAAGTCCATCAGTTGCAAGCAAGCGCAATTACCATTGCCAATACCGCACCCATCACCTCAATTTTAGCACAAGGTGGAGGGCAAGTTATTTCCGATGATGGACTTTTAGATGTAACAATTGCCGCAGCAGAAACCAAGCTGCAAGCAATTACAGGAATGCTGAGAATGTTGGGAGCAGCTTTAATTAAAACCGGCATCGAACATCAGAACCTTGTCCACCTTTGCGCTAAGCGGATGAAAGTGACAACAAATCCGCCGCAAAAAGTAGTATTAGATGGGGAAATTATCGGCACAACGCCGATAGATATTGAATGCATTCCTGGAGGTTTAACGGTTTTGGTTCCCAAACCTTAATTATTGATTATTGTAGGGGCGGGTTTTACCAATCAATCCGCGCTAAGAAATCAGGTTTCTGGCATGTTTAAACCCGCCGCGCCCTAGCTATATTCTCAAAAGAAGGAGTTAATTGTATGACAGCAACAAGAGATAAACTTTGGACAGTAGAAGAATATCACCGGATGATTGATGCGGGCATTTTGAATGAAGATGATAAAGTTGAATTGCTGAACGGTCGAATTATCCAAATGAGCGATCAAACTCCACCCCATGCGGGTACAACCCAGCGAATTGATCGATATCTGCAAAACCTGCTCAGGAATATAGGAGAAATTCGCGTTCAATTGCCAATTACTTTAGCCACCTCGGAACCAGAACCAGATATTGCTGTAGTTAGTATCGATGCGGGTGCTTATGGCGAGCATCACCCCAATGGTAGCGAAATCTTTCTCTTAATTGAAGTTTCCTACAGTACCTTACAAATCGACATTGAAGAAAAAGCGCTCATTTATGCTAGAGCAAATATTGCGGAATACTGGGTTTTAGATGTAGCTGAACGCCAAGCTTATATCTTGCGAAATCCTACACCAGAAGGCTATCAATCTGAAATGATTCTTCCAGATAATGCCGTTATTGCACCACTTGCTTTCCCAGAGATTGAAATCCCCTTGTCAGAGCTGTTTTTACCTATTTAAGTAGGTGGATAATAGCTAATGGCTAATATTAGCTATGGAAAATATTCCCATGAGCAATTAGCAATTAGCGATTATTCAGACTGCAACATCTCTGAGAAAAAGATTTAAAGCGCGGCGAATGTATGCTTCCCAAGTTTCTGTTGTGGGTGGAAAAATCAGCGCATAAAGCATGATTCCACTCATCATATCGAAGACTAAACCCGGAGCTAAATTTGCTTGAACTTCATTTCTTGCTTTTGCCCGTTCGATTACAATGGTAAAAGCTTCCCGTCTAGGTTGTAGATATTTTGTCCAGTAAACTTGAGCAAACTGAGAATTGCTGGATGCGCTGCTAATAATCATTGCAACTGTTTGTTTTCCCAAAGGATTCAGGGTAATTTTTGCCGCATTTTCGATCAGCACATCAATATCGCCCCAAAAAGTACCCGTGTCAGGGATGACAATTTCTTCCCTTAAGCTTTCAATCGCATCTGCAACGAGTTCTTCCTTAGATTTGTAGCGGCGGTAGATGGTGGTTTTGCCAACTCCGGCACGGGATGCGATCGCATCGATACTCATGCGATCGTATCCCACTTCTGCCAGCATTTCCAGGGTTGCTTGCAAAATCGCTTGATGGGATTGGACGCTGCGGGGGCGTCCCATTTGTTTTTTGTCAGTCTCGCTCATGAGTGTTATTATAGTTTACGAAACGGTTACGTATCGAAAGTAATTGAGGTTGAGTTATGAGCGATCGCCCGCGTCCCCGCTACACCGACAAAAACAGCACTCAAACCCTCCGGGAAGGGTTGGAAGAATACTACGCAGTCAATTCTGACTTTACCCATCCCAGTACTCAACCACCAGATTTTGCTAAAATTTTGTTTGCCCATGATGCGAGTCATGTAATTTATGGCTGCGATACTGATATGTATGATGAACTGAAAATCCTGCCCCTGACATTTTGGACGAGTGATTTTAAGTTCCGAGATTATTTGAGAGAACGTAAAAATCCAGCCGTAGATGTAATGTATGAGGATTTAATCAAACATCATGGGGTGCTGTGGCTATATAGTTCAATTTTGGTTGTAATACCACAATTGTTGCCAGAATTGATTTCAATCTGGTTTAAAACTCGCAAGCGGCAGCGTTACGTGCCATTTTTGAACTTTGAACCGCTTTTAGATAGGTCGCTTTTAGAGATTCGTACAGAGTTTGAAATTTTGGCTTTCATTAAGTGAGATTGTGTCACAATAGAATAAGCGATCGCTTGCAGGAGATACCCTCGTGACAACCGAACTCCAAGCCAGCCAAAAAAGTATCTACGATACTGATTTCGTGGGTTGGGTTGAAACTACAGTCGAACAATTACGGACTCAAGACTACGCCAATGTAGACTGGGAAAACGTGATTGAAGAAATTGAAGATATCGGTAAGCTCGAGAAGCGGGCAATTTACAGCAATCTTAAAATTCTATTGCTCCATCTCCTCAAGTATAGGTATCAGGCAGAGAAACGCTCAAACAGTTGGTTAGCCAGCATTGTTGAACATCGGCAAAGAATCAAAAAAGCATTCAAAGAAAGCCCAAGCTTGCAACCCTATTTTACTGAGATATTTAACGAGTGCTACCAAGATGCAAGGGAATTAGCTGCGGCTGAAACGGGACTAGGAATTGATGAGTTTCCAGTTGAAAATCCCTTCAATGCTGAAGCAGTCCTCAATTCTGACTACTTGCCCGGTGGGGATGACAGTGCGGTATAGTATATTGTCCCAAAGACGGCTGTTTAAGCGTTGGTATATTTGAGATAGGTGTTTTTCAAATAAACCAATCTGTGATCAAACGATTCGCTGCTGTTGCGTTCTCTCTCGGTCTTCTGTTTACTGGGGCTACCCAGCTTCAAGCCAATGAATTGAACGATGCGCCCACTTGCGATAATTCTTCTGGGGAGTGTTTTTACGCTCATCGGGTGTATCAACTTGAACAAAGTACCCAAGGTTGCAGAGAAACTCGCAGAGTTGAAGGAAATATGACCTACACTGTTTGCAGACTCAACGGCAGACCTGTAAAAGCTTCCGAATCTCTGACGGAATTAGGTGATGGTATGGGCTATTGGTTTGAGAATGGTAAGGTAGTGGCAATTCAGAGATTCCATGATGGCAGCACGATCTTTTTTAACCAAGGCAAACTTACAGAAGTATATTTCGATGGCGGTTCCCAGATCCAAAGTGAATTCTCTGCCAGAGAACGCCAGGAACTAGAAACATTAGCCAGGAATGGGTTTCGCAACATTTTCCGCAAACTGAATGTGCGGTAGTTGCGATTCTTGGAGCGATTGTAGGATGATGGGTAGGAGGGAAAAATGAACATATCTATCATCGACGAGGTAATTGAGCAACTAAGAGCTATGCCGCAGCACTTGCAACAGCGGGTGCTGGAATTTACCAGAACCTTGGTGAGTTCCCAAATTAGAGGCACTCCGGGGCGAGAATTACTACGTTTTGCAGGTTCGATTCCACCAGATGACCTGCAATTGATGCGGGAAGCAATTGAAACTGGGTGCGAGCAGGTCGATTTTAATGAGTGGTAGATACTTGCTAGACACCAACATCATTATTGCTCTGTTTGCTGATGAAGAAGCAATCAAAAATAGTCTTGCCCAAGCCGATGAAGTTTTTATTCCCAGTATTGCGATTGGGGAGTTGTGTTATGGTGCGAGAAAATCGGGACGACCTCAAGAGAATTTAGAAAGAATTAATCAGTTAATTGTCAATAGTACAGTGCTTGAATGTGATGCTGAAACTGCTCGTCGATATGGTGAGGTGAAGAACAAGCTAAGGCTTAAAGGTCGTCGCTTACCTGAAAATGATATTTGGATAGCAGCACTTGCATTGCAATATGATTTGACGTTGGTGACACGCGACGCGCACTTCCAGGAGATTGAGGATTTACGAACGGTAGCTTGGTGAGTTAGTAGGGTGCGTCAGAGCGATCGCACGCACACCTTTCAAAAGGGTCATTGACAAATAGCTCTACTTTTTGCCAAAACTTGGCTTCTAAATCTTCATTTCCCTGGATTCGTTTTTTGAAAGCACGTCGGAATGAAGAGCTAAAACTGACCTCTACCATCACTCTTCTACCAGTTGTTTGAGTTTGTTAATATCAGAGGAAAAATTCAGTTCACCGTTTTGCTCTTCGGCTTGACTCAGCTTGAAATTGTTATATATCTCCTCCCGACGTTCTTCTCTCAAATATTGACTTAATAGCAGTTGAATCTCTTGTTTTTCGTCAAAGGAAAGACTTTTGATTGCTTCGACTAGATCGGTGAAACTCATGACCTCAAACCGCCTTTAATCCTGATGGGATCAATACTAGCATGGCGATCGGTGCTGGGCGCTATCTACATGGGATGGTGGGTGCGCGATCGCGCGTCTAGTCCTATCTACATGGGTGCGCGATCGCGCTCTTGGGAGCGATCGCTCAAAAGGCGGTTGGATCATTGAAATTTGTCTGTTCAGCCTCCATTCCAAGTCTTCCTGGACAAAATTTTTATTTTCAATATAATGAAATTAACAGATATCAACCCAAATTCATGGAATCAGCCGATGGTCTAGCCTTGGCGGGTTAGCTAAACGGTTACACCGCTAAGCTATTTGTGGAGGCGCAACCGGCAAGTTGATGGTGGGGTGCAATCGCCCAGAGAAAAGTTTTAGGGTAATTCTTCCGGTTGGTTATAAAAAAACCTCGTATCTACTACAAAGCGAACAATTAATCTGCAAAACCCTTGTGGCAAAAGCAAGTGGAAGTTTTATGCAGCGTGCGATCGCCAAGTAACCATGATGGACTTGAGGTTTAAGAAATGGCACTTCCTGTTTTGGGTTGTGGTAATCAGGGTGAAGCCGTCTTTGCTTGGCAGGCTTTAAGATTGAAGAAAGTTATGCAATCAAATTTTGACATAAGCACAGTCAGATCCGGAATCCTTGTTTAAGATGTGTAGAAAGCAATATCTGAACAAATTGACTTAATACCAAATAGGGGTCTAATACTCCCTTTATCAGTTACACCGTGTAGGCGGCATTTGTGCGTATAGCCATGACTTTCAGTAGTTTTGGCTTAAAAGGGGTTATAAAACTGGATTTGGTATCAGAAATAGTTTAGATTCCATAGTCATTTAGAGTCAGGAGACAATCGATGAATTATGCAAGTTTCTGGTCAAGATTTTAAGCTTCACTACTTGACGGGATAATACTGTATATTCTTAGTTTTATAGCAGGTGCTGTAGTAGGCTTTCTTTTTGGTGCAAGTACTGGCTCAACAACAGGAGTTGAAGCATTGGGTTTTCTTGTTGATATAGTAGTTAGCTGGTTATACTATGCGCTTTCGGAAAGCTCTCCGAAACAAGCAACATTGGGTAAGCAAGCATTAGGAATAGTAGTAACAGATTTAAATGGAAAGCGCATATCCTTTGGCAAAGCGACGGGAAGATATTTTGGTAAATATCTCTCAACCATAACCTTGTTTATCGGCTATCTAATGGCAGCTTTTACTGATAAAAATCAAGCATTGCATGACATCATGGCTGGTACTCTTGTAGTCAAGAGGTAGCTCTTTAAATTGGTCAGCGGAGGGTCGAAAGCCGCTGGTGCTGAGTTCAAGGTTACTAGCCGCCGCTGATTTGAGCCGTTAAAGCGATCGCACTCAAGCGGGCGATCGCGCTCAAGCGGGCGATCGCACCCCCACTCTCTCTAATCCTTAATCGCCATCATCAAGGAAAGCTGAAACAGCGATGTTTTGTTAGGATGGTCTTGGTTTGGTCAGCAGAAAAATTATGACGTGGCAAGAATTGGAAAAGCAAGTACTGCAATTACCGATTAGCGATCGCACTCATCTAGTTCAGTCTCTACTGGCATCAATTCAACAAGAAACGCTGTCTTCTATTCCTGCAAATCCAACTAGAGAATCTTTGAGCGATCTCGATCCCTGGACTGGGAGTTTAGTAGGCGTAATCCGGTTAGAAGCAGAAGAGCAGACAACAGAAGTTTTGTTACGCAAAGAAGGACATCGATTAATCCTCGAACCCATTCGCCCCGGTTCTCTGCTTTCACTACTTGCCACATTAGAAGAAATTACAGAAAACTTTTCTGATGTGGATGAAGGGCTAATGCTACTCGATGACATTACGCTTTAGTCAACGATATAGGCATAATTTACTTATTCGAGCGATTATTCCCGAATTTGGCAGCCGAAATTGAGACAATCGTTCATAATGAGGGAGTGGCTATAATCAGCAGACAAGATCTAGCAAAACACAGTTATTATGATCCCAGTCAGTGAAGCTCAACAAAAGTTGCAGGATTTGATCGATTCGGTAAGCCAGTCACATCAACCCATTGTGATTACAGGACAAGGTAACAATGCAGTGCTATTGTCTGAAGCTGATTGGACATCGATACAGGAAACACTCTATCTTCTCTCAATTCCAGGGATGCGAGAATCGATTCGGGAAGGACTAGCAACGCCGATCGATGAGTGCGAGCGGGAGTTGGAATGGTGAGCTGGGATCTGGTTTACACCAAACAAGCACAGAAAGATGCTAAGAAGCTGGCTGCTAGTAATTTACGAGATAAAGCCCAAACCTTATTAGACATCCTTACAGTTAATCCATTTCAGAATCCCCCACCTTACGAGAAATTGGTGGGAGATTTGGAGGGTGCATATTCGAGGCGAATCAACATTCAACATCGTCTGGTATACGAGGTGATTGAATCTGAAAATACGGTGAAAATTTTGCGGATGTGGACGCATTATGAGTAAGGTACCAAGCTCAATAGCAGCCGCTCAATGCAACCGTTAAAGCGATATGCCGACCGCACGCTGGCGCGCGCGATCGCACCCTCACCCTCGATTGCGATCAAATTCACCTAAAGACGCGAAATAAGATAAAAATTTAGTATATTTTATATCAAAATTATTTATATTAATCTTCTACTCAATTTTCCAGATCAAATCTTTTATTCTATTTAGCTTTCCCAGTAAATTCTAGTTTAACGATATAGGCATGATTTGCTCAAACCCAACTCGCGAGACAGTCTTAACTGCCCCAAACTGTTAATAATTAACAATAATTTTCTACAGATATTAAATCATTACTCGCGATTTTTGTCAAGTAATGTAAAAAAATATCTCATTTTTTATATCAAATTGTGTCAGTTGGTGGTCAAAACTCGCACAGAGCGGGCATTTTCTGGTAAAACCACATAGGTGCCTCATATTCCAACCTGAGAGCGATCGCTCTCAGCCAATACCTTGAACGCGCGTCAACAAGGAGCCAAACAAGCATGTTCACTCACGTCAAGTCCACCATTAGACATATTGCGCCCGCCAGCCTCCAGGGCAGATCGTTACTGAAGGTGGTCTATGTCGTGTTAGAGCCTCAGTATCAAAGCGCACTTTCGGCGGCGGTGCGTTCGATTAACGACAATAACCCGAACTTAGCGATTGAAATTAGCGGTTATTTAATCGAAGAACTGCGCGATCCGGAAAATTATGCCGAATTCAAGCGCGATGTCAGCGAAGCGAATGTGTTCATTGCCTCGCTGATTTTTATCGAAGATTTGGCGGAAAAGGTCGTCGCCGCAGTGGAACCCCACCGCGACACCCTCGATGTTGCCGTCGTATTCCCATCCATGCCCCAAGTGATGCGCCTGAATAAAATGGGCAGCTTCTCGATGGCGCAACTGGGACAATCTAAGGGAGCGATCGCCCAATTCATGCGGAAGCGCAAGGAAAAATCCGGCGGCGGTTCGTTCCAAGATGGGATGTTAAAGTTGTTACAAACTTTACCCAAAGTCCTGAAATACCTGCCAATGGACAAAGCTCAGGACGCCCGCAACTTTATGCTCAGCTTCCAGTATTGGCTGGGCGGTTCGAGCGAAAACCTGGAAAACTTTCTGCTGATGCTGGCAGATAAATACGTCTACAAAGGCAAGCTAGGTAAAGCAGAATACCTAGAACCCCGTACTTACCCGGATATGGGGATTTGGCATCCTTTAGCCCCACAAATGTTTGAGGATGTTAAAGAGTATTTCAATTGGTACAACAGCCGCAAGGATATTTCCTCCGATTTAAAAGATCCCTTAGCACCTTGCGTTGGTTTGGTATTACAACGCACTCACTTAGTCACGGGGGATGACGCCCATTATGTGGCAATGGTACAGGAAATAGAAGCGATGGGCGCGCGGATTGTGCCGGTATTTGCGGGTGGTTTAGACTTTTCTAAACCCGTGGATGTTTATTTCTACGATCCGGTGACGAAAACACCAATAGTTGATACTGTTGTATCTTTGACGGGATTTGCATTAGTTGGAGGTCCCGCACGGCAAGACCATCCTAAAGCGATTGATTCGTTAAAACGGCTGAATCGTCCCTACATGGTAGCGCTGCCTTTGGTATTCCAGACGACGGAAGAATGGCAAGATAGCGAATTAGGATTGCACCCGATTCAGGTAGCATTGCAGATAGCAATTCCCGAATTAGATGGGGCAATTGAACCGATTATATTATCCGGGCGGGATGGAACGACGGGACGCGCGATCGCTCTCCAAGATCGGATCGAAGCCGTCGCCCAACGCGCCTTAAAATGGGCAAATCTGCGCCGTCGTCCCAAATTAGAAAAGAAAGTTGCCATCACTGTTTTCAGCTTCCCACCTGATAAAGGCAACGTGGGAACTGCGGCATATTTGGACGTATTTGGCTCGATTTATGAGGTGATGAAAGCCCTCAAAAATAACGGCTACGATTTGCCAGAATTGCCAGATTCAGCTGAAGCGTTAATGCAAGAAGTAATTCACGACGCAACTGCCCAGTATGCTACTCCCGAATTGAACATTGCCTATCGCATGTCCGTGCCGGAATATGAAGAACTGACTCCATATTCCGAACGTTTAGAAGAAAACTGGGGAACACCTCCAGGAAATCTCAACAGCGATGGTCAGAACTTGCTGATTTACGGCAAACAATTCGGCAATGTATTTATCGGGGTTCAGCCTACGTTTGGCTACGAAGGCGATCCGATGCGGTTGTTATTCTCTCGTTCTGCGAGTCCCCACCACGGCTTTGCGGCGTACTATACTTATCTGGAAAAAATCTGGAAAGCCGATGCAGTTTTGCACTTTGGCACGCATGGTTCTTTAGAATTCATGCCTGGAAAGCAGATCGGAATGTCTGGGGAATGCTATCCAGATAGTTTGATTGGGACGATTCCCAATTTGTATTACTACGCGGCAAATAATCCCAGCGAAGCGACAATTGCCAAGCGTCGCAGCTATGCCGAAACGATTTCTTACTTAACGCCTCCGGCGGAAAATGCGGGATTGTACAAAGGGTTGCAAGAACTGAGCGAATTAATTGGTTCTTACCAAACCTTAAAAGACACCGGACGGGGCATTCCAATTGTCAACACCATCATGGATAAATGCCGGATGGTGAATCTTGACAAAGATATCAATTTGCCAGAAAAAGATGCGAAAGATTTAACTGCCGAAGAACGGGATACTTTGGTCGGGTCGGTTTATCGCAAGTTGATGGAAATCGAATCGCGGTTGTTACCTTGCGGACTGCACGTGATTGGGAAACCGCCGAGTGCAGAAGAAGCGATCGCAACGCTGGTAAATATTGCCAGTCTCGATCGTACCGAAGAAGAAATCCTCAGTCTGCCTCGGATAATTGCTAACAGCATTGGGCGGGATATTGACGAGGTTTATGCGAATAGCGATCGCGGCATCTTAGAAGATGTGCAATTGCTGCAAGAAATCACCCTCGCCACCCGCGCTGCTGTTACTGCATTAGTCAAAGAACAAACCGACGCCGATGGGCGCGTTTCCTTGGTTTCTAAGCTCAACTTCTTTAACATGGGCAAAAAAGAACCTTGGATCGAAGCATTGCATTCTCTGGGTTATCAAAAAGTAGACCCAGACGCAATAAAACCGCTGTTTGAATACTTAGAATTCTGCCTCAAACAAGTCTGTGCAGATAACGAACTCGGTGCATTATTGCGCGCCTTAGAAGGAGAATACATCCTTCCCGGCCCCGGCGGCGACCCCATCCGCAACCCCGATGTATTACCCACAGGTAAAAACATCCACGCCCTCGACCCGCAATCGATTCCCACCGCCGCAGCGGTAAAATCGGCAAAAATTGTTGTAGACCGCCTTCTAGCGCGTCAGAAAGCCGATACAGGCAATTATCCAGAAACCATTGCCAGCGTTTTGTGGGGAACCGACAACATCAAAACCTACGGCGAATCTCTCGCCCAAATTATGTGGATGGTGGGTGTAAAACCCGTCCCCGATGCATTAGGACGAGTCAATAAATTAGAACTAATTCCGTTAGAAGAATTAGGTCGTCCTCGGATTGATGTTGTAATTAATTGTTCTGGCGTATTCCGCGACTTGTTCATCAACCAAATGAGTCTGTTAGATAAAGCCGTAAAAATGGCAGCAGAAGCAGATGAACCATTGGAAATGAACTACGTCCGCAAACACGCTTTGCAACAAGCAGAAGAAATGGGAATCAACCTGCGCCAAGCAGCAACGCGGGTATTTTCTAACGCCTCCGGTTCCTATTCTTCTAACATCAACCTGGCGGTGGAAAATAGCACCTGGGAAAACGAATCCGAGTTGCAGGAAATGTATTTGAAGCGCAAATCTTTTGCCTTCTCTTCCGATAATCCCGGCATGATGGAAGAATCGCGGCAGATTTTTGAAACCACACTCAAAACCGCCGATGTGACATTCCAAAACTTGGATTCTTCGGAAATTTCCTTAACAGACGTATCCCACTATTTCGACTCAGATCCCACTAAGCTAGTCGCCAGTTTGCGCGGTGATGGCAAAACCCCCGCCTCGTACATTGCCGACACTACAACTGCTAACGCTCAAATTCGCACCTTATCAGAAACCGTGCGTTTAGATGCGCGTACCAAACTATTAAATCCCAAGTGGTACGAAGGCATGTTAAGTCACGGTTACGAAGGAGTGCGCGAACTTTCCAAGCGGTTGGTGAATACAATGGGTTGGAGTGCAACTGCTGGCGCTGTCGATAACTGGATTTACGAAGATACTAATACGACGTTTATTCAGGATGAAAACATGCGGCAGCGGTTGATGAATTTGAATCCTCATTCATTCCGCAAAGTGGTTGCAACCTTACTTGAAGTCAATGGTCGCGGTTATTGGGAAACCAGCGAAAGCAACTTGCAAATGTTGCGCGAATTGTATCAAGAGGTTGAGGATCGGATTGAAGGGATAGAATAATGTGTAGCGCCCGCACCCTGAAGGGTGGGGCTACACAAACAAAGCCCGCCTTCGCGGGCTGAATTCTTACAGGCTGCTTTGGCAGCCAAAGTTTGTATAGCGACACCCTTCAGGGTGTCGTATTTTGGCAAAAGTATTGTTGGAGAAATCGGGTTTATATTCACCACAGTTCGCTTGGTTTCTGTGCTACCGTAGTTGACAAAAGGCTAGAAATATCTAGTCCCAGGAGGTTTGAAAAGTTGTGGCACAGCGCATCGAAGTGCGAATTGAAATCTTCCAAGAGGGAGAGTTGTACGTAGGACTTTGCCCAGATCTGGATGTTTCCAGTTTCGGGGAAACTCCAGAAAACGCTAAACAATCTGTACAAGAAGCTTTAGAAGCATTTTTCGAGGAATGCGAGGTAATAGGAACTCTCTCAGAAGTTTTACAAGAAGCAGGCTTTATACAAAAAGATGGCAACTGGCTACCCCGCCAACCTATATCATCAGAATTGGTTGCCATTGGTTGAGGAAAAATGGCTTTTAAAATTACACCTATTCGCTATCAAAATAAATATAATATGTTTGCAAAATAAAGTGTCGTAAATATGATTACTTACAAGGGATACACAGCGGATATTCAAGTAGATGCAGAAGCAGAAATTCTTTTTGGTCGGGTGATTGATATCAAAGATGTGGTCACATTCAAGGCCAAGACTGTTGAAGAAGCTTGCCAAGAATTCCACAAGTCTATTGATGATTATCTAGCTTTTTGTGAAGAATTAGGAGAGGAGCCTGATAAACTTTGATGCACTATTGTTGTCGATTATGGATGCTATAACCCTCAACCTCAAACCCATCATTGAACTGACAGAAGAGCAATTTTTTGAGCTATGTCAAATCAATGAACTTGTCAGATTTGAGCGGAATGCTGATGGCACATTGGTGTTAATGCCGCTTGTGGGAGGTTTAACCAGTCACCGCAATGCTAATTTAACCTATCAACTTGCAACCTGGAATCGCGATGATAATCTAGGAGTTGCTTTCGGTTCTTGTACTGGCTTTATTTTACCAAATGGTGCCATGCGATCGCCTGACGCATCTTGGCTAAAACGTGACAGATGGGATGCGCTGACTGAGGAGCAAAAAGAAGCATTTCCTCCAGTATGTCCCGATCTCGTAGCCGAATTGCGATCTGAAACGGACTGTTTGAAAAGACTACAAAATAAAATGCGAGAGTACCGCGATAACGGTGCAAGATTAGGCTGGTTAATTAACTTAGAAACTTGGCAAGTAGAAATTTATCGACCTCATCGAGATATTGAATTGCTTGAATCTCCTGCTACTTTATCGGGAGAAGATGTTTTACCTGGATTTGTTCTAGATCTTGAATCAATTAGGTCAGAATAGAAAACGCGATCGCATTAATAGAGTAGGTTGGGTTGAGGTGACGAAACCCAACAAGCTATGAGTGTTGGGTTTCGCTATCGCTCAACCCAACCTACATTTTTTCGCCGCGATCGCGCCAACCTATACGATCGGGATTAATCGCCACGTTGTCAACCCGCCCTGAAATAGAGCCGATCGGGAGTAATCGCTACGTTGTCAACCCGCCCTGAAATAAATTACGTGGCTCATAGCTTAAGTCCGTTGAAACGGACTAAAAGAATTTCAACCCGTTTTAACGGGTTTTAGCTTTCAGCTTGAAATTTATTTCAAGGCTATTCCAATGTTTTTCACATACGGTTTCAAAACAGGATTCAGACTAAAAAAGGTTGTCTTCCCCTGTTCTTTCGTTTCCAATAATAACCGCCTTCCCAAAGATCGCATGGCATTTAATAAATCAGAAGCCGATAACTGAACAGTCTGGAAAAGCTGAGGTAAAGCAACGGGTTCGCTTTCATTCGCCAGCTGAGTCATCACCGCCTGTTCTGGCTGCGTTAACCGCTGAAATTGTTGGTCTAATTGTGCTTTCAAAGAATCGTCTAAAATCAGCGCATCGCATTGCAAAAACTCCTCAACCCTACCCCCAAATAACTCTTGAATCAAGATTGCAGTCAACTCTAACCACAGAGGATTTCCTTGATAGGTATCGCTCAAAGTTTCCCAACAATCTTCATCGGATAACTTTTGATATCTCAAAATTTCTTTAGCTGCAATACCTAAACTTCCCAATACAAAAGAACGCACGCAATTATTTTTTGTTTCTATTTCGGCAACTTCTCTAGGTTTTTCCCAACAATTCAATACCAAGCAACTCTGATGACAAGCTTCTGAAATGCGTTTGAAAAAGAGACGGTAATCTTCATAACCAGATTTATATTGACCTGCCAGTTGTCCCTCACTAAAAAGCATCTGTACGTCATCGAGGACAATTAGACAGCGATACTTGCGTAGGTAATCCATCAGTTGGGAAAGTTGCGTTTCAATGCTGTCGGGAATATCTGCTTCTGGGGAGAAGATTTGCAGCAAGTTGGTTAGAGTTCCATTCAAACTTGGAGAAAAGCGGAGACTGGGATAAATGACGTAATCAAAATGGGTTTTGATTTGTTCTATCAGTCGCAATGAAAGGGTAGTTTTGCCAATTCCGTTAATTCCTAGAAGTGCGATGATGCGACAGCGATCTTGTAATATCCAGTTTTCCAGATTGGCTAGTTCGTCCTTGCGCCCGTAGAAACTAAAGATTTCGGGTGCGTCGCCTAAGTCTATCCGTGATTGATTTGAAGTTTCTTGGGGTTGTTGCTTGACTTGTGTAGATTGGGAAGTTTCTGGACAGATATTGACGTTATTAATTCCTACAAAACTTTTGCCGCTAGCTGATGAAACATAATAAAAATTACCTCGCTTCAATATGGCTCTAAAATTTGCTTTGGTTATATCTTCTCCCAAAACCTCTGAAAGTATTTTCCATAATTCATAAGCAATATCTCTAACATGACCTTCACTTACATGAGCTTCTTCTGCAATTTTTCCGTATTTCTCACCTTGTAAAGTACCGCGCAGTATGGCGTCTTGCAGATAATCTAAGTGTTTTCCCGTATGAGCAAAAACTAGCTCGTCTGCGAACTTCATGATTTCTGCAATGTCCATAGATCGGCGATATGCCACAGCTTCCCGTATTCTATCCGATCTTTCCGACATTTCCGACAAAGCTGGAGTCGTAAAATACCCGACATTTCCGGCTGACAGAGCCTTAGATTTTCGTCGAGCATATTTATTGAAGATTTCTTTCTGCTACAGAAACAAAAATCATGGATGAATTTTTCAGAAAAGCTGCTGCTATTGGATTACCCGCTATCATCCTGCTCATTACTATGGCATCAACAGGTTTAGCTGGAGCAGCAGCAATTACAGCAGCACTTGCCATGTTAGGGCCGGGGGGCATGGTTGGTGGTGTTATTCTATTAGGCATAGTGGGATTAGCAGCCGATATGCTGTCAAAATATGGATTACAAGCATTGCTAATAGGAATTTACCAGCAGCGAAGAAGCAACGGTGAATCATTAGGAAAGCTGTGTAATGAAATAAAAAATCTGCCGATTTCTCGTGAATTAAAACTTATTATACGGAATGAAATAGGTTGTCAAGGTTTGCTTTAGCTTAGGCGAATTGCAGATGCTTTGGAATAGATCAATGTCCTTGAGAAGAATACTATGAACATTAATTTCCGTCGATATCGCGAACAACAGGGTATGAGCCAACAAGAAGTTGCTAGTCGGCTCAAAATTTCTGTGGATCAGGTTAGGCATGGCGAGGATTTTCCTGCGAAAGTTCCAATGGGGCTGGCAATAAAATGGTTACAAGTCTTAGGGGTTGATATCACAACTGCGATGTCAGAAGAAACGCCTCCACTTCAAGGAATTGAACCTGGTTTTCCTTACGCTGAACTTTATCGGAGGCTAAATTTACTGAATCAGTACATCAATGAAACTCCGCCTTTGGATGAATTTGATTTTCCAACGAAGCCACCTCTACCTAACGATGTCCAAACACAAATTCGGGACTATTACCAAAAACCTAATGTTGTTATAACAGGAGGATTTGACACAGGAAAATCCCATCTATCAAATAGTATTTTAGGAAGCAAAATTTTACCTGAAAGCTATCAGCCTGCTACAAAGCTTATTACAATTATTCGTCATCTTGGTAATCGTCCCCATTGGTTTACTGATGATGTTTGGATTATTGATGAGGACTTTTGGCTAGATGAACATAATAAGCATACAATTGACTTAAAACTTTTAGACAATCGAAAACATTGCGAAAAGCATCGTTTGTATTCTGGATCCTATGATATTCTCCAAGAATATGGTGTACACAAATATGACAATAGTAAAACCGAGATAGGAGGGCATACTGCAATAGTTTATCTAGACTCCCCATTGCTAAGAGCTTGCAACCTGATCGATCTCCCAGGCTACTCAGATCAACGTGATGAAATCTCAAAGGATGTTGAGAAAGCTAATAGCGCGACTCAGATCGCAGATGTGCTGCTCTACACCTCACCTGTGAAAGGTCACATCAATGGTCAAGATATGACCCGACTTACCAATTTGCTGCGTTTATTACCTACTCCAGAAAATGAATCTCAAAACTTTCCGACTCTAGGTAATCTATTTATTGTAGCGACACACGCCGATCCAAGCATTCCTGATCTTGAGCTTCCCAATATCCTGAATAAGGCATCAGCCAGACTTTATAAAGAACTCAATGAAACTGCAATAGAGAAGCGTAGGGAGGCAACAAATCGGGATATTACCCTGGATGATGTGCGAAAGCAATTTTTTACGTTTTGGACAGAAAGACCCGATCGCTGTCAACGCTTATTTGATGAGTTAACCAAAACACTTGCTGAGTATTTTCCTGAATCAATCCAGTGTCGTGTCGATCGAGAAATTAATGCAATCAAAAATGATAATAAAAACCTATGCGCTGAACAAATTGAGCAATATCAGCAAACACTTGCCAATATAGAAGAGTCTCGAAACCTCCTTAAAGAAGCCGAGGCTAATGAACCTGCCCGTCAACAAGAGATGCAGCAAAGGCGCAATTATGTTAGGAAACGCATCAAGGAGTTAGGACAAGATACCGAAAAAACATTTCAGAGGTATGCAGAATCAGTAATCAATGTGGATTCTATAGAGCAAACTATCCGCAAGAGATATAACAACAAGAAGGAAGCTCAAGAATATGTTGCCGGTTATCTGGTGGATCTCCTACAAAGTAAATTGGAAAGTTTGATCGGTACCAATTCTGAAAAATTCAGGGCTGAAATCGACACTTTTTTAGAAGGATACCCTCAGCTTAAACTTCCCAAAAAAGATGGAATAGATGTGTCTATTCCCTTCGATACAAAAGGAGCTTTTCTAGGTGGGATAGCAGGATTAGGTGCTTATGGTGCTTTAGCTACTTGGGCAGCAAGTCTTGGCAATCTTGGTGGCTATATCTTGGTAGCAAAATTGGTCAGTCTTTTGTCAGCACTTGGCATTAGTATCGGTGGCGGGACAGCAGCAGTAATTTCCTTTATTGCTGCCATCGGCGGCCCGATCGTTCTAGGAATCGCTTTAGCTGCTGGACTGGCTTCCTTAATATTTGGCTTATTTGGCGAAGCTTGGCAGAGTCGTTTAGCAAAACAAATTGTTAAATACTTTGAAGAACAGGATATTTGTGGAAAGTTACTAAGAGGAAACAAACAGTATTGGCAAGATACAGCTACAGCTTTTGATAAAGGTGCTGAAGCAGTAGAAGCTGCCTGGAAAGACAATCTTAAACATCTGCGTGAACTCGTTTCTCCTGAAACTCAGTCAAGAGAGCGTATTGAGGAAATTATTAAAAGACTGGAGGTACTGAGAAATTTTTTCGCCGACATTCCCTGGACTCTACAGGGAGAAGGTTAGTGAAAAATTCAAGGGTTTCTCGTCACAAAACAAACAAAATAAACAAAACCAAATAACGAATTGATTAGGTGTTTGATATTGGCGATCGCGTCCCCATTCCCCACCATGCGATCGCATCCCTATTTTCTTCAGAATGCGATCGCGTAGCGCCTATTGCGATCGCATCCTTTGCAACAACCGCTAAACTAATATAATAAACTAATATTGCATGTGTTAGACCCATGACTACGGAGTCGCTTAAAACAAAAATCGCCGCCAAACTAGAACTGCTACCAGAAAGTGAACTTCAGACAGTTCTAAGTTTTGTAGACTACCTCGCATGGCGCATAGTTGATCGCGTTCAGATAGAAGCCACAACACAAATTGACTCTCAACCTGCAAAAGAAGATATTGTAGATTCTCAACTTGAGTCAGTTGGGGGCATTTTAGTTCTTAAAGCGGCAATAGAACCTATAAATCAACAAATACTAAATACTGCTTTGCAAGATGCCAGGGAAGCCAGAATCAGCCAATTGATGTCATGGTAAAGGCATGATTCGATACTTCCATACTTGTAGCAGCCGCTTTGCCAGAACATCCCAACTACACTCAGGCTTTACAGTGGCTACAGCGCGTTCATAATAATGAAGTCGAAGGCTTTATTTCAACCCATACAATTGCTGAACTATATTCAGTTCTGACTCGTCTGCCTCGCAATCCTCGAATTAGTCCTATTACGGCACAACAATTAATCGCAGGAAACTTGACTCCATTTACCAAAGTTGTCCTGAATTTTGAGGATTATCAAGCAGTTTTGAGCAGAATGGTGAGCCTAAATTTACCAGGAGGCGGTATCTACGATGCGCTAATTGCTCAAGCTGCAATCAAAGCACAGGTTGCTTTACTTTTGACTCTCAACCCTAATGATTTTAGTCGATTGGGAGAGGATATCGCTCAACTGGTACAAGTGCCAACTTAGATCAAACGGGCGCTTCGCGCATCCCCATTCCCCACCATGCGATCGCCCATCCAAAAATGCGATCGCATCCCCATTCCCCAGCTTGCGTTAGCGAAGCGGCGCGCCCCTTTGTTCACGGCAAAATCTCAAAACTATCGCAATGTCGCGGTCGAAACAATCTAAAATCGCGCTGGTCTAAAGTCAATATTTTCTTACTACCATAACGTTGAGCTACAGCCATAACAGTTCCATCTACAAAGTCAACTCTACTATCCTTATACTCGTCTAAGATTTCTGCCGTCCGTAATAAATCTTGCTCTGTCAAAGCTACTAAATCAAACTTACTTGCAGACAGTCCTCTTAAAAAAGCTATTACCGTCGCTACACCCGCCTCACGTCCCACTAAATAAGCGACTTCTGTTCAAACTGTTTGGGGTAATAAAATCCGCTTTTGTTGCGAATATACCCTTGCAACAACTGGGTGCATTGTGTCTGCACTGTTGACTAAAGCCACAATAAAACCCGTATCCGCTACGGCTGGGGTTCTTTCCATGTCCAACCAGATTTTTCAGTAATTTCCTGTTGTAAAATCTCTTCTGATTTAGTAGCGAGATCGGGAGATCCGGCAAATAAACCTATTAATGGATCAAAACCAACTTCTAGCAAGCCTTGCTTTTCGGATACAATCTGCTGACGAATCAGTGCTGCCAAATATTCCAACAGTCGCAGTTGTTCGTCAGGGGTAAGGCTTTCAACTTGAACCAATACCTCGCTATAAGTAGCCATAGACCTTAGTCTAGTAATTTTTAAATCTAAGTCTAGTATATACTGAGCGATCGCATCCCCCATTCCCCAGCGTGCGATCGCCTCCCCATTCCCTACCATGCGTTAGCAAAGCCTGCCTACGGCATTCGCACTAAGATGACAACAATTCTTGGGGATGGACAATAACGATATCTGCGATTTTAATAAAATCATCTGGGTTAAACGTTAGCAGATGAGTGACTTGATGTGCCTGCATAACTGCAATCAACCTCATATCGTGAGTCCGCTTTCCCCTAATTCCATAAGTCGTTACCAGCTGCAACCAATTCCTGAAAACTTGTGGAGTCTCTTCTAACAAGGGAAACTGAGCCAAAAGTTGATCTATTTCGTTGTTTGCTTGCTCTGGACTCCAACCTAAACCATTAACATCAACCGGACGAGTTGCCACAACCCAAAATTCAATTAATACCTGTGCTGCGATCACACATTCGTTATTTTGAGAAAGCAACTGGGATACTGCTTGCAGCGCCACAGTGTAGCTGGAAGAAGCTGGATCGCTAGCACGCAAAAGAATATTAGTATCTAAAAGATAGCGTGTCATTTAGTCGTAAATACTGTCCCGGTGCAGCGCTTCATCGGGTAATGCTTTTGGGTTTACCTGATGCTTTGTTGCCCAAGTTTGCCATTGATTTACTCGCTCTGCTGGAGTTGTTTTTTGCCACAGGGGAACCGAAGTTACTGGACGCAAAACGATCGCTTCTCCTTGAATTTCAATCGCGTATAGTTTTGATTTGAGTTCTTTTGAGGAGATGCCGCGATCGCGTAGAGCCAAATAATCTTCCCAAGCTGCTTCGCTTTGGGCTATTTCTTCTGCCGGAATCACCTCATCGTCACCTTCAACTTCTACACCTCGATCGACTATCTTTTTCAATTCTTCTAATAGCCGTTGTTGGTCAGTCAAGGTGAGGCTTTTAACCTCGTCTAGTATCTGGTTATAAGTGGACATACACTTATTACTAATATTTTTGTACTAAAGTCTAGTATAGAGCGATTTGGGATTAAGGGAGTAGCGATCGCGTAGCGTGCGCGTAGCGCGTATCGCATCTCCATTCCCCAGCGCGCGTTAGCGAAGCGGCGCGCTAGCGCTTCGCATCTCCATTCCCCACCGTGCATTAGCGAAGCGGCGCTATCTTCGCTTCGCATCCCCATTTCCCACCATGCGTTAGCGAAGCGGCGCTATCTTCGCTTCGCTCCCCAAGCCGCAACCGTTAAACTAATCGAATAGACTAATCATAAAAGAGCAAATCGATGAACTACACCCATTGAAGAATCCTCGACAATTATTTCTTGTAGTTGTTCTCCCAGAACTAACGAAGCATCGAGGATTTCTAATCCAGCTAGTTTGCCATCAGGACTGTAATTAGCAATAATGTCTTCAGTCAGTTCTCGATTTTCGGCTGTCCCAGGCGCTAATGACAGCAACTCTATATAAAGCGCGTCAACTTCAGCATCATAATGGATCTTCATAGGTTCGTTCCTTCTAGTTGAAATAATACACTTTAACTGTTATCACTACAATTTTTTCAGGCCGATCGTCAAAAATAGGGTCAACGGCTTTATAACTGTAAAACTGTTGATTAACAGGAGATTCTTTGTTGTACTCAAATTCAGTGCGGGCGTGAAATTTACCGTTTTTAGCTGCTTGCCAGTTTCCCGAACGAATTGCCGCAATCACCTCATCCTCTTCAGCACCCCGCAGTAGCATCTGCTCTCTGGCATGGGTGGAAAAATAGATCGGTTTTGCCATGCAATTTATCCTCTAATCTTTATTGATTATAATCATTGGTTGGTTTCCATGTCCAACCTGATTTTTCAGTAATTTCCTGTTGCAAAATCTCTTCCGATTTTGTAGCGAGAGCGGGAGATACAGCAAATAAACCTATTAATGGATCGACTGCGATTTCTGGCGTTTGCTGTTTCTCCGATACAATTTGCAAAGTTGCTGGACGTAATACGATCGTTTCTCCTTGAATTTCGAGCGCGTATAGTTTTGATTTGAGTTCTTTTGAGGATATGCCGCGATCGCTTTGGGCAATTTCTTCTGCCGGAATCACCTCATCTTTACTTTCGACTTCTACGCCTCGATCGACTATCTTTTTCAATTCTTCTAATAGCCGTCGTTGGTCAGTCAAGCTGAGGCTTTTAACCTCGTCTAGTATCTGGTTATAAGTGGACATACACTTATTACTAATATTTTTGTACTAAAGTCTAGTATAGAGCGATTCCGGATTAAGCTAGTAGCGATCGCGTAGCACAAGCTACGCGCGTATCGCATCCCCATTCCCCAGCGTGCGATCGCGTAGCGCAGGGAGGCATATCGCTTTTTCATCAAATTGGTAACTGACGAATCCTCACTGCTGTATCTTCTATAGTAATAGCACTTCCTGCTTGAAGTTGTTGCTCTATCTGTGGCAGTATTTCTAACAATTTTTGGTTTACCGTGTTGAGGTCGGTAGAGGATAATCGCAGAGTTATTAAACTTGGCTGATTGTAGCCGCTTAAAGCTACTAGCATGGAAAAATCTAAATCGTGAGTAACAATTACTCGATTTTCCTGCCGGGCAAAATTAAGGATTTCTACATCAGATGCGCTGGCAGGTAAAACATCTAGAACTCTAATGATATCCCACCCTTGCTGTTGTAACGCCGTAACAGTTTGTGGAGAAATATTCATGTCTCCAATCAGTTTGATCGCCGTCACAATTTCTCCTTAAGCTGTTGGAATGGGGTAAACGCGATCCGCCACTGCCCAGGCTGCATATTCGAGTGCTTGTTGTATATCTTCTGCTTCTAGTTCTGGGTAAGCTTCTAGGACTGCTTGGATTGACCGAGTGCTTGCCAGCATTTTGATAACGAAGCTAACGGTAATTCGCATATTCCTAATTGTCGGTTGTCCCAGGCAAACGTTGGGATTTATAGTGATGCGGTCTAATTTCTCCATATTTGAATCTCCTTCCTAATCTCCCCGATTAATTTCATCAAAAATAGACTGAACAGATGCTTACGCATTGAAATAGTAAATCTAGATGTTAGTATCCAGCAGATATTTAGTCATCCCATTCTTGTCTCAGCTTTAACTGAAACTCTAAAGCATCCACGCGCTTGGGTAAAAATCCGTACCATTTGTTTAAATTTCGCTTTGGCATTTCTTTGCTTGTACTCTGATTCTGGCTACTTACCTGCTGACGAATTAACCCTGCTAATTCTTCTAACAGCCGCAGTTGCTCATCTGGCTTTAGAGTTTTAGCCCCACTCAATACCTGGTTGTAAGTATACATAAACTCTTTAGCGATATTTTTACGATTGTTGTCATTATAGCAATTTAGGATCTTGACGTAACTCTCGCTGCCATTCAACTGGATCGCTCACGTTTGCAAAGACATTACTCGCTGCAATTTTTTCCAAGATCTCAACTATTTTTTGCCGACGCAGCGAGTTGCTCAAATTTGCATCCCGATCCTGGCTAATTACCCGCTGACGAATTAACCCTGCTAATTCTTCTAACAGTCGCAGTTGTTCATCAGGGGTGAGGCTTTGAACTTGAATCAGTACTTCGTTATAAGTAGCCATATAATTTATAGGTAGGTATAAAGTTTCTATTGTTATTTTGTGCCTCTGAGTCCAGTATATCAGGACTTTGCTAGAAACCGGGTTTCTTGCTGCGATATCTCATTTATATCCACGATTTTTCCGAGCAACCCGGTTTCTTTGCTTAGCGCTGAAGCGCCTACTACGAACTGAGCGATCCCATCCTCTTTTACGCCCGATTCATAATTTCCATCACCTCTATAATTTTTTGAGCCGTTTCATCTGAAATTTCCAAATCTCCCCAAAGCTGACCTAAAAAATTCCCTTCTTCTTCTGTCACAATTCCATCGGCAAAAACTAGATAAGTAGCCGCAGCAAAAGCCGTTTCCCGCAGTTCCATTGGCAGCGCCTTTTTAGCGGCATCAAAAATAGTATCTACGCTATATTGCTCAAAAATATTGCTGCTTCGATCGAACATTTCTTCTATTTCTTCTGGTGTCAAATATTTAAATAAATTCATCCGTTCCAGCGTCACCGCGAGTGCTTGCCTTTCTTCTGGAGCCACTTCGCCATCGGCGTCATTTGCTAACAGTAAAATGACCAGAAATGCCTCTTCCAGCTCTAAAACAATTTCGTTGGCTTCACTTGTATCGTCTCCGAACACTTCATCGGGATTTGCTGTTTTTCTACCTTTGGGCATATATAAAACCTTGGGTTTTCAAATCTTAATATTATATTACTGTTGAGGTCGCTTGTTGACTTGCGTGGGTTTCCATAGCCCGCTTTAGGCATTTGCTCCTATTTTCGACCCAGGAAGCTATAGTCAACTGTTCTCACCCCCTTGTTACCGCTCTCAAAGATCTCACGAAAGGTCAGTTAGTGCAAGCGATCGGTGCCAAAACTTTGATTCTACAGGAATGCAGCGATTTTATGCCAATATCGGATGGCTATCATCCTTAATTAGCATCATACTCAAACTTATGTATCAAAATATACTAATTAAAATTTTCAAATTAAATACTTTGTAATTAAGGAGATAGATTATCTGCAAAGGTTATTTTCATGAGCATCTCTTGTCGCTTTAATTTATTTCTAACTACTTGTTTCCAAGCGATATCTAATTGTTTTCAACCGCTGCGCCAGGTGGTTGATGCAGTAGAATTTCACAATCCCAAAGTGGCGCGGTTGCTTTGCAAAATTATACCAGCAAGTTGTCCTTTTGAGCGAGATATTCAGGTGTTTGGGCATAGGCTATTTCACATTCCGCCTCTATGTAAGCTGAATCCTTTCTACGAGCAATTTGTAGGATTGCGCTTTCGTGCTTTATGTTATTTGGCAGATGAATGCGGGGAATATATTTGATTTTGGTAATGGGTAATTGGTAATGGGTAATTGGTAATGGGTAATTGGTAATGGGTAATTGCTAATGGGTTAGCGGAAGGTTTTCAAAACTGCGCGATCGCGTCCCTGAAATTTCGCCTCGTAAAGTGCTTGGTCAGCGGTAGAAATTAGTTGTTCAAAAGCAGATTTCGGCGTCGGAACCGTAACCGAAATCCCTAAACTCAACGTAACGTACTCGCTAACTTGGGATTTAGCATGGGGAATTTGCAACGCTTTTACATAGCTTTGAATTTCTTCCGCCACAGCCAAAGCGCCTTCAGCTTTTGTATTCGGCAAAATAATCGCAAATTCCTCACCGCCGTAACGAGCCACTAAATCCGCCGGACGCTTCGCCGCCTCCTGGATTGCACCGGCAATTTGCTTCAAACACAAATCCCCTGCCACATGACCGTAAGTGTCGTTATATTGTTTGAAATAATCGATATCGCACAAAATTAAAGCTAGGGGTGCTTGCTCCCTTGCCAAGCGCTGCCACTCGCGGTTGAAATATTCGTTAAAGTAGCGGCGATTTGCCACACCAGTTAATCCATCTAAACAAGCTAAACGTTTTAGCTCAGTGTTGGCAACTTCCAGCTGTTCAAATAGGGAAGCTTGTTGAATTGCGATCGCTAGTTGCTCTACCAAAGGTTGCAACAAATTAATTTCAAACTGTTGCCACTGTCGTACTGCACTGCATTGATGAGCAATCAGCAATCCCCAAAGTACGTCTCCCTGAATCAGCGGTGCGATCAGTTTCGATTTTACGGCAAATTGTTGCAACATTTGGGCTAAACAAGGCGATGCTTCTTTTTTCACATCGGAAACGGCGCGAATTCGTCCGCTTTTGTACTGTTCGTAGCAGTCTTGTGGAAACACTTCTTCTGAGAAAGCTTGTCCTAAAATAGCCTGCCCACCAGGCAAGACTGCTTCTGTAATTACGCTGCCAGTTCCTTCGGGCCATACCCGATACACTAACACGCGATCGCATCCCAGCAATTGCTGCACTTCGCGCGCGGCGGTGTTGAGAATCTCCTCCAACTTCAAAGACTGGCGAATTCGTTGCGTAATCGTTGCCACTAGGCGTTCTTGTTCAGCCTGATGCCGTAAAGCTTGTTCCGTTCGCACCCGCTCGGTCACATCTTGTGCCAAGCTGGCAACACCGATAAAATTGCCATCTCCATCAACTAAAGGCGTATTGTACCACTCGCAAATAATAATTCTACCATCTTTGGTAATATTTTCTGCCGTGCTGCGAGTCCCTCCCTTTTGCGCCATCAAATCTTGCCAAATTTGGCTCACTTGCTCTTTCACATATTCTGGTACCAGCACAAAGGCACTTTGTCCGATAATTTCACTTTTGCTATAGCCGAAAATTGCACGAGCTGCCGCATTCCATTCCACAATTTCGCACTTGTTGTTCACTTCTATTACCGCCAAGGGAGTTTGCTGCACGTGGAGCGAAAGTTTTTGTTCCGATTTCCTCAGTGCTTCTTCGGCTTGCTTGCGTTCCGTAATATCTTTAACAAAAACAGAGAGTCCTCCTCTACTTGAAGGATAAGCGCTAATTTCAAAAAAGTAGTTGCTATCTCCCAGTTGATACTCGACAATACAACTTTGGGATGACTGCGTTCTTAAAGCTTCGATATATACCTGTTCTGCTTTTGTTCCTCTCACATCCGGAAACAGATCGTACAGCGATTTCCCAATAGCATCTTTGGCTGCAATTCCAGTTAAAATTTCAGAAGCTTTGTTCCAATAGGTATATCTAAAATCTTTATCCATTGCGAAAAAAACATCGCTGATGCTTTCCGCCAGTTCCTTGTAACTTGCCTCGCTTTGTTTAAGCGCTGCTTCAGCTTGCTTGCGCTCGGTGATATCGCGCACGATCGCTAAAACTTCATCTGCTCCACTTTTAACAATTCTCGCCTCGTAATCATGCCTTTTGCCATTTTTGGGCAACCAATATTCAAACAATTGAATTTGACCAGTTTTTAATGCTTGATCGACACAGCGCCTAGTTGGCTGTGATAGTTCTGGCGGCAGGATATCCCAAATTATTTTACCAATAAATGAACTATCAGGCATCAACATTTTGCTTGTCTTATCTGCGTGAAAATCGAGAAAAATTCCATCTTGGCTGATGCGAAAGATCATATCTGGTAACGCCTCCAGGAAAGCGCGATTTCTCGCTTCGCTTAGGCGTAATTTTTCTTCGTTTCGCTTGCGATCAGTGATGTCCATCCCGTAGCCAATCATCCCAGTTGTGCGACCTTGGCTGTCTTTTAGCAGCGAAAGCTTAAGGTGAATGTATACTTCTTCCCCTGCCTTGTTTAGCATCGGATGCTCGATTTCGTGAGTTCCTTTTTCTAGCAGAGGTTCAATGACTTGCTGTTGCATAAACTCGTGGCGATCGTTTGGGTAAATTAATGAGATATGTTTGCCTAAAACCTCGGATGCCAAATATCCATACAATCTTTCTGCACCCTGATTCCAACTTGTCACGTATCCACGCATATCTGTAGAAATGACTGCATCGTGTATCTGGTCGAGAATTTGAGCTTGCTGCTTGAAAGAGGCAATAACCCTTGTTTTTACCTGTTCTGCACCTACGGCATCCCTTAGATCGCGGATAATACCCAAAACCTCGTCATTCCCATGGGAACGGCAAACCACAATTCTCGCTTCCCGGTGACGCAAATTTTCATTAATCGGTAAGCGATACTCCCAGTTTTGAACTTCGCCGGAGATCAGCGCCTTTTCTAAATCAAACATGCCTTTTTGCCATAATTTTCCTGAGGCGTTGCATTCTAAAATAGCGCCATCTCGATTAAAAACAACGAGCAATTCTGGAATCGATTCTATAACTGGTCTATTTTTGGCTTCGCTTTGCCGCAACTGTGCTTCTATCTGCTTGTAATCGGTAATTTCAGTCAGCGTTCCTACATAGCCAATAACTTTTTTCCGACTATCTTTTTCCGCCACTATTTGACCCAGTACCCAAGTATTTTTTCCATCTGGATGCTCAAACCGATACTCGGTTTTAAAGACCTGTAAAGACTTTGGACTCAACGTCTCTACAGTTACCCATTGCTTCCATTCTTTGGTAATTCGCTCTCGCTCCTGGGGGTGTATGGTTTCGTACCAAGTTTTTCCGATAATTTTCTCAAGTTTGAGTCCCGATATTTCGCACCATTTTGGGTTAGCGTATAAACAGTTTCCCTCGATATCGGTGCGGAATATACCAACTGGAGATATTGTGGTTAAGGTGTAATACCGATACTCACTTTCTTGCAGCGCTAACTCGGTTTGTTTGCCTTCCCTATTCCAGCGCTCGGTTTCTTCGCTAATGTCAAATATAATTCCCTCTAGGAACAATACCTTACCTGACTTGGAGAAAATTCCTTGTCCTTTTTCATACACCCACCTGATGCTACCATCTGCATGGAGCAGCCGATATTCGAGAACGTAAGGGCGGCGTGCGCTTACACTTTCACCAACTATTGTCTTGACCCGCTCGGAGTCTGCCGGATGGATTATACTGGCAAATGTCCTGACTTTATTTTGCATAAAATCGGATGCAGGGTAGCCGGTAATTTCTGCGATCGCATCTCCAATCAATTCTATCCTCCGATCGGCGTCCCAGGCGCAGCTATAAATTACCCCTGGGATGTAAGGATTCAGATTTTTAAACCTCTGTTCGCTCTCCCTCCATCCTGACTCTATCTGTTGGCAATCGGTGACGCTAGTTTCAAAAATCATAGTTTTATTTGCAATTGTTATGTAGTTACCAACAGTCAAGGGACACCCTAGTCTAAACCCGAGCCGAATCCAAGCTATACTCTGTATTTATCTAATTAACCCAAGTTGCTAGTTATAACTATTATGGTTTGCTCCCATTGCTAATCGCTAATTGCTAATTGCTCATAATAATATTTTTCGGTTATAGCATTAGCCATTAGCTATTAGCCATTAGCTATTAGCAGCCCTAAAAAGATAACTAGCAACAAGCGTTAATTATTGTTACACCCAGCAGCTCTAACCCCGTCGCACCCGTCATCCTATACCTTTAAAAGTTTGATATTATAACATTTATTTTTTGAGATGTATAGATTTTACTCGCTTGGTAGCCGGTTTACCAAAAAATTGGGTTGTTAGCCCCGTCCTTCTAGGACGGCTTTATTTTGTGCTAAAATTTCTTTGTGGTCAGGGTAATCAACCACATTAAACACCCAGTACTCGAAGGAGTAGCGCACCTTGAAAACTGAACATATGGCGTTCTGTTGGGAAAAGCACCAACAGGTAAAATGTTCATGCAACAAGTACCAGAAAAACTAGAATTTAAGTTTTGAACTGTACGGTAGGGCATACCGAAACAGACTTCTGTAATGGAGTGAAAGCTTGCGGAGAGAACCATCTCTGGCATAATTTGGGCAACTAGATTGTGGTAAGTGGACTCGTTGAACCAAGAATCCCCAAGGCTGTACGCCGGGGAGTGTCAACTAAGTGGAAATCGCCATAATACGATGATTGCGATCGCATCCAGCTATAGCGCGATCGTCTAAATCCTCAAAACCTACTTTCAGTTAGCATCCAAGCGAGCCAAAAATTCGGTAATATCCTGCATAAATTCGCAAAAATTCGCCTGATTTTTCGGTAATTACACGGAAAACGCGAAACCTTCCCGCGCCAAAGGCTACCAACTATCCCTGGAACAGTCGCGCGTAAGTAGGTGCTACTGGCAGCCAAAAAATTGCTTAAATTTAAACTAAAGGTAACAAAATTTCAAATTCAGTACCGCTACCGAGGAGCGATTCTCCCAGTTCGCCGCTACAAGAACGCATCAAAAATTTACCCCCATGCTTAGCGGTCACAATCCGATAACTCAACGCCAAACTCGTCTCTTTTTCAGACCTTTTTGCGATGGAAAAAGATTCCAAAATCTGCTTTTGCGCCTTGGGGGATAAACCGGGGCCATTATCTGCAATACTAATCGAAACCCAGCGAGCATCCGAATCGAGAGAACAAACTTTAGTTGTAATCTCAATTCGAGGTTTGCCCGTTGAACTTTGTTGCCCTTCCTCGTTAAACGACCTTACCAACTTTTGGTGAACTGCCTCATTGAGCAATGCATCAACAGCATTGGTGAGGATATTCATAAACACTTGGTTTAATTGTCCGATATAGCAAGTCACGGGCGGCAATAACCCGTAGTTTTTCACAATTTCAATCTCGCTGCTTAAACGGCTTTTCAGCAACAGCACGATACTATCTAAGCAGGCATTCAAGTCAGCCGGTTTGGGATAAATTTCATCTATATGGCAAAAATTTTGCAGACTCGTCGCCAGTTTTTTTAACCGTTCTGCGCCCGTTTTAATACTCCCAATCGCTTGGGACATGTCTTGTTGTAAAAAATCAAATTCCATCTCTTGCTTGAGGGCGCTGATTTCCTCTGACCCATCGGTTAGCTTGGCTTCATAAGCCGCCATTAACTGTAGCAAACCCTCGCTGTAATTGGTCAGGTGGGTTAAATTGCCCCAAATAAAGTTAACCGGGTCTAAAATTTCGTGCGCCAATCCATCCACCAAACGCCCCAAGTTAGCCATTTTTTCGCTTTGAATCATTTGCGCTTGAGCGCGTTCGTAACGCACTTGGGTTTCTATGCCTCGAATTTGCCAGTAGGCGATATTCAATTCGTGGATATCTAATAATTTATAAGTTTTCGTTGCCGTTTCGACGACGACGGGTTCGGCTAAAAGTTCGCCCGATCGCCTCAGTGCCAGCTGCGCCCCTGTTAAAATTGGCTTGCTACCAGGCAGCACTAAAACCTCTGTGCGAGCATAACTGTAAAGAACATCCAGCGGTTCGTGCAAAAATATCTCCATCCCGTGGGGACGCAGCAAGTACTCCAATAGCCGCTGTCGCGAAATCATGCCGACAAATTCGCCCCTATCCAGTAAAATCGCTCCTGGTAGCCGGGGATACTTCTCAAACGTGCGCGCGACTTCTACGCCCAGACTGCTACTCTCAACGCTAAAATCGTATAGCGGTAGTTCATCTAGGGTTGACTCTAAACAAAGGTCTTGATTGCTCCCCTCAGACAAGTGTGGCACTGACAGAACTCGTTTTGGCACCATGCACCCAACTTGTATCTATCCCGTTATAGATCTGGATTTATTATTTACCTAGCGTATCATCTTCCCCATCCCTGGCCTATCCGACAGGCAGGATGCCTCTGCCACCAGAACACAACTCTTGTGGGGTGGGCTACAGGCAGGATGCCTATCCCACCAGAACACAACTCTTGTCGCGTGGGCGACAGGCAGGATGCCTCTGCCACAAGAAAAAAACTCTTGTGGGGTGGGCGTCTCGCCCGCCTACTCCATTGCTGCAAGATCTGAACTTCTTCACTCCAAAGGCAGCAGGATCTCAAATTCCGTGCCGACTTCAGCCTGACTTCGCAAGTTTAATCTCCCTTTGTGCTTTTCTGTCACAATTTGACGGCTAATTGCTAACCCCAGTCCCGTTCCTTTACCCACTGGCTTCGTGGTAAAAAATGTTTCAAAAATTCGCTGTTGAATTTCCTCTGGAATACCGGGGCCATTATCGGTAATACGAATCGCAGCCCAACGGCTATTTTCAGCTTCTACAACACAGGTGCTAATTTCTATTCTCGCCTGCCATTTAGGGGCAGATTTAGCCGCTTCTTTGAGCGCTGCTGCTTTCTCCATCAGCGCATCAATGCCATTGCTGATAATATTCGTAAACACCTGACTCAACTGCCCAGAATAGCACGGCACTAGCGGCAGTTCCCCATAGTTTTTCACTAATTCAATGGTATATTTAATGCGGTTATGTAAAATCAACAGCGTACTATCGATGCACTCGTGTATGTCTGCTGGCTGGCGACTCCCTTCCCCCATATGGGAGAAGTTACGCATACTGTTGATAATCTTGATTAATCGTTCTGTTCCCTGCTTTATGCTATTAACAATTACCAGCAGATCTTCTTGTAAATAATCAAGTTCAATTTCTTCTTTAATTTCAACCACTCTGGGTGGCGGTTCGGTAACCCCCTCTTCGTAAGCCGTTATTAAATTAATCAGATCGTCGCTATACTTTGACAGGTAATCTATATTTCCCGAAATAAAGTTAACTGGATTTAAAATTTCGTGGGCTATCCCCGCCATCATTTGGCCTAAGCTAGCCATCTTTTCTGTTTGGATTAGGTGAGCCTGAGTTTGCTCGTTTAACAGATGGGTGGCTAGCTCGTGGATGTGGGATTGAGCCACCATTAACTGATGCACATCTAATAATTTATAAACTTGCGGTTCAATTTCTACTACCAATGGTTCGTATAGCAAATGAGCCGGTCGCTGCAAAGACTGCTTAGCTGCTTTCACAATTAATGTATTTCTCGGCAACACTAAAGTTTCTGCCCGCGCTAATAAGTACAAACATTTGATCGGTCGCTTCAAAAACAGTTCTAGTCCATAAGGGCGGCTCATGTATTCTAAAAACCGCCGCCGCGAAATCATCCCCAGCAACTTTTCTTTCTCTGTTAAAATTGCTCCTGGCAGTAGAGGATTGCTATCAAAAGCCCTCCCCACTTCTATCCCCGTCCGTTCGGCTTCAATTTGAAACTCGTAAAGCGACAGGTCTTGGAGCTTAGACTCCAAATTTAGCGTTTCCCATGCCGGTAAAACTGACATTTGGTTATAGACTTTTGGCAAAGCAATCATAGCAGTAATTCTCGCTCGATATTATAGTCCGTCTTTCGGCGTCATTTAAACTATATCACCCTATTTTTTGGCTAGCTCAACACCCACTAATCCTCTGCTTAAATAAAAAAAAATCATTAATATTCTGTTTTAAATCAATTTTAACCTATTCTCAAACTTCAGTTAACTTTGAATTAACCTGAAAACTTGAACTCAGTCAAGGTAAGGTTAGGCAATTTCGGTTGGATAAAAAGTATAGCGATCGCGTCCGCTTTCTTTAGCATGATACAGTGCTTGGTCTGCTGCCGCAATCAACTCTTCTGGGGAAGATTCTAAGTGGGGAATCGCGCTAGCCACGCCCACACTAATAGTAACATATTGGTTAACAGCAGAATCAGCGTGGGGAATCTCTAGCGCTAGAACCCCGACTCGCATTTTTTCTGCCACGTGGATGGCGCCAGCGCTATCAGTATGGGGTAAGATGGCGGCAAACTCTTCGCCCCCATATCGAGCAACCAAATCTTCAGGTCGCTTTGCTGCACGGCTCAGCGCACTAGCAACTTGCTGCAAGCAGACATCTCCGGCTTGATGACCGTAGGTATCGTTGTATCGTTTGAAAAAATCAATATCGCACAAAATTAAAGACAGGGGCGCTTTTTCCCTTGCCATCTCGCGCCACTTTATATGCAAATATTCATCAAATTTACGCCGATTTGCCACTTTAGTCAAGCTATCAACTGCCGCGAGTAATTGCAATTCCTGGTTAGCTGTTGCCAGTTTTTGATTGAGTTGCTCGATCAGCTCAAGCGCCATTTGGTGAATGCGCGACTGAGCCACCAATAATTGATGCACATCCAGCAAGCGGTAAACTTGAGGCGAAATTTCTACCACAATTGGCTCGTAAAGTAAATCGGGGGTTGTCACTTTCCCTCTTGCCTCAAGGTTGTAATCCATCCCTTGTGGCGCCCTTGAGCGCTCGCCCATTACAACAACAGCTTCCATCGCGTAGCTGCGCTGTAATAACCGCTGCGCGGCTGCCAAAATTGAAGTATTGCCGGGGAGAATCAAAAGATCGGTTTTGGCAAACTGATACAAATCCTCCACTGGGCGCTTAGAAAATACTTCTAACCCGAAAGGGCGGCTCATATACTCCAAAAATCGACGCCGGGAAATCATGCCCGCAAACTTTCCTCGTTTGGTTAAAATTACCCCAGGCAGCATCGGATTTGCTTCAAATGCCTGCGTTACTTTCCGCCCCGGTTGAGATAATTCCAGGTGAAAATCGTAAAGGAATAGTTCTTCGAGCGTGCTATGTAAACCGAGATGTGGGTGAATAATGTCAGACACATGTGCATCCAATAAACTCGGTTGTGACTCGATCGCCTTAAAACCCAACGAACCCATAATATCGTGTTTGGTTAAATCCCCATTGTGATTACAAATACAGCATATCCCCCAACCGGGGCGAGGCGGTGGAGTTTTTCTAACGGGCAATTAAACGCTCTTTATATAACCTATTTTCGAGCTGATAAAAGCATAAACGACTATCTTGAGAGGGAGATGTCAATAGCTCGGAGCGTTAGCGGTTATAGCCCCCTTGAAATAAAAATCCTTGATAATAAACGGCTCGCTAGAGTGGAACATCACCTTAGCAATACCGCAGCTATTCAATTCTAGCTGTTGCCAGAAGCAACTGCCTTTTCCTTGGCTCGGTGCAACGCCAGGGGTAGCTGCCGTGGTAACCTGGGCAAGGATTTTTCCCGTTTGGTCAAAAGCCGTTAAAATAACAGATCCAGCACCGCAGACTTCACCACCCACCCAGGACGTGGGCGAGTCAAAACTGGCAGTCAGAATCATTTCCTGCCCTAAAGGCATGAGGACGAAACAGCCGGTTTTGGGCAAAAAGGCTGGGTTAGAAGGTTCCAGCGCGATCGCATCGCTAAACCGAACCCCCAAGTGACAATACTGCTCGGTCACGGGCTCAAAAGCAGTCAGAGCCTGAAAATTAAGCCGGATCGTTTTTACACAGGTTGCTATCCTTGGGGCTGTTTGTAACATAGACGACTTGCTCGCTGACGAACCTATTGATAGATACACACAGGAAGTTATAAATTTCATGTGATCGGGATCGAACTTTTTAGCGATCCAGATCCCCTGTTAACAACATGGCTGTTCCTTCCTTAAGATTGCTTCACCCTTGTGGGTGAGCCGCGCGATCGGAAACCCCGAATCATCAAAGAAATGTAACGATTAATCACAATGACTTGACAAAACGCCACATAAGGGGGTAAAGCATTCGCGGAGATAACCTGTCGGTCAAAATTTTTCTGCGTCAATGCGATCGCCCGTACAGTAGTGGGTAAACTGTTTCCTACTACCTATTACCCGCGACGGTTGAACCGATCCGCATTAAGCTGTGGAATTTTAGCGAAATTGCCCCTCACCCGATGACTCAATTCAACACTGGCTTTACCCTATTCCTGAGCTTGCTAGTAGAGGCGATACCTTTCTTGTTGCTGGGGGTTTTGTTTTCAGGATTGCTGCTGTTGTTTATAGACGAAGGTAAATTAATTGCAGCGATGCCTAAAAATCCCTTGCTGGGCGCGTTTACCGGGAGTTTGATTGGATTTTTGTTTCCCGTGTGCGAGTGCGGTAACGTGCCGGTAGCGCGGCGACTGCTGATGCAGGGAGTACCCGCCCCTGTAGCGATCGGATTTTTATTGGCGGCGCCGACAATCAATCCGATTGTGATTTGGGCGACATGGACCGCGTTTCGCGATCAGCCGGAAATAGTATTGTTGCGGGTATTGTGTTCTTTAGCGATCGCTACCATTATTGGTTGGGTTTTCAGCGCTCAAGCTGACCTGCGACCCATGCTACACCCACTCGTCGCTTGCTCGATACCCGCACCCAAGTTGGGAAAAAAGGATTCAACGCCAAGTTTATTGCAGTCGGGGACTTTTATGTTGGGCGGTAAGGGTACGTCGATTCGCATGGATACGCCAGAATTTATCGCCGCCGCTGGGTCGATTACCAGTAAACCCCTAAAAGACCGCCTGCGTTTGTTCCTAGAAAATACAGTACAAGAGTTGCGGGAATTAGGAGCGGTGTTGGTGCTGGGAAGCGCGATCGCTGCTACCCTACAAGTCGCAGTTCCCCGCGAAATTATCCTCAGTCTCGGTCAAGACCCAATTACTTCAATTGTCGCCATGATGGTGTTGGCGGCGGTAGTGTCGATTTGTTCGACGGTAGATTCATTTTTCGCCCTCTCGTTTGCTTCTGCATTTACCAGCGCTTCTTTGCTCGCTTTCCTGGTATTTGGTCCGATGATCGACCTCAAAGCGATTGGTTTAATGCTATCTATCTTCAAATCCCGCGCTGTATTCTATTTATTGGCTTTAGCAGCACAATTGACTTTTCTATTCACTTTGATTTATCAGATATCTTTTGGCTAATGGCTAATGGCTAATAGTAAACAGCGTTGAGCATCAAGCTGGCAATTAGCAATTAGCAATTAGCAATTACCAATTACCAATGACAATCCCAAATCCCAAATCCCAAATTCAAAATATATTAATGCCCTGGCTAGATGTAGTGGCGATTCTCGCCTGGGGCATTTTGATGCTGAAATATTGGCTGACTGGTAAGTTAAGATTGTTGATTCACCCCGATTACTTTTGGTTAGTCATCGCGGGAGGATTCGGTTTGCTGGTGCTTGGTAGTTTGAGGGCGCAAAGTCTCCTACCAACGCTGCTGCGCTCTAGATCGTCCCGGATAATTTTGCCCCAGACAGTTCAACACATCACTTTATTTCCCCCCGGTTGGAGCAGCACTTTGCTGTTAGTAACCGCGATGCTCGGTTTTATTATTACCCCCCGCGTATTTACCAGTTCTACCGCAATTGAACGGGGAGTTGCCGATACCTTATCGATGACCCGCAGTCATCCCGTCGCCTTCCGCAGCGCCAAACCGCCCCAAGAGCGATCCCTGATCGACTGGATACGCACTTTAAATGTTTATCCCGAACCCGATACATATACCGGGCAAAAAGTCAAGGTGCAGGGCTTTGTTATCCATCCGAAAAACATGCCGGATCAATACTTAATGCTGGCTCGCTTCGTAATTACCTGCTGCGCCGCCGATGCCTATCCAGTCGGATTGCCAGTAAAATTAACCGGGAACCGTACCGCCTATGCGCCGGATACCTGGCTAGAAATAGAAGGAGAAATGATTACCGAAACTTTGGCAGGAAAGCGCCAACTAACAATTCAAGCAAGTTCGCTCAAACCTATTCCCGAACCTAAAAACCCATACGATTATTAAAAGGGCTAATGGCTAATGGCTAATAGTAAACAGCTTTTATCGTCAAGCTGGCAATTAGCAATTAGCAATTAGCAATTAGCAATTAGCAATTAGCAATTAGCAATGAAAAAATCATTTCTCCAACCGCTTGACCGCGCGGCAATCGCATTAATACTAATACTGAGCGTCACGATCGGGCTTTTGTTGTGGAGTGGCGATCGCTCGAGTTCGCGGGTGCGAGATTTTAGCTGGCAAGATAAACAAATAGGGGCGGAAGATCGGGGATTTATCCTCACTTTTAGTCGCCCGATGAACCATACCAGCGTCGAACAAAATTTGCGGATCGATCCACCCCTGCCGGGAAAATTCAGTTGGGCAGGACGGCGGATGGCTTATACGTTGATTTCCCCCGCACCCTACGGCAGCGAATATCAATTAAAATTGCTCCGCGCTCAGGATAAATTCGCCAAGGATAACCAACCGAAAAGGCAAATACAACCTTTTACTGCTAAGTTTAAAACCCGCGATCGCGCGTTTGCTTACCTGGGAATTGAAGGCAACAACGCGGGACGGTTAATGTTGGTAAACTTGAGCGCCAAACAGCCAAAACCAATCGCCCTCACGCCACCAGATTTGGTCGTGACAGACTTTGAGCCATATCCGTTAGGCGATCGCATTTTGTTCTCGGCGAATCCGCGTTCGTTCCAGCGCCAAAGCATTCTAGAACAACAGCTGTACGCTGTCACCACCGGCATTGCTCCCCAATCTGACGACTCGTCTTCAGGTCGTCTTGAACCCCCAGGCAAAATCAAGTTGGTTTTGGATCATAAATATTACCAAAACCTGAAATTCGATTTATCCGCCGATGGTCAAACAATTGTCGTCCAGAGGGTTTCCCGGCGTAACTCCGCAGATTTTGGCCTGTGGATAATTAAGCCGGATGGTAAGGCTAAACCCCTAAAAGGACAACCGGGGGGAGATTTTAAGATCGCCCCAGATAGTAAAGCGATCGCGATCGCCCAAGGTGAGGGATTAGCGATCGTACCTTTAGACAACCCTGGAGATAAACCCCTCGATTTTCTGCCCAAATTTGGCACCATTGTCGGCTTTTCCGACGATGGATCTGCCGCCGCGATGGTAAAATTTAACACCGATAGGACGCGCTCCCTGTATCTGGTAAACAACGTCGGAGTGGAAAAAGAACTTTTCCGCACCACCGGCTCAATTATCGATGCTCAATTCGCTCCGGGAGGAAAAACGCTTTATTGTTTGCTGACTCAATTGATACCGGGAGATCAGTTTATCGAAGAACCCTACATCGCCGCCATCAACCTGGAAACATCCGAACTGCGGACGCTGGTGGTGTTAAAAAATCAGCGGCAAGCAGAAATCAGCTTGTCACCCGACGGGATAGCCTTGCTGTTTGACCAACCCGTCACGATCGTCCAACCAGCAGCCGCCCAGTCCGATGCCCCCCGCACGGATTCGGGGGAAGCGATCGTCACAAGTCGCCTTTGGCTGGTACCCCTGCCCACTGGATCGGGGGAATCCACATCCGTCTCGGTAGAACCTGAACAGTTGCCCCTCTCGGGCTTTCATCCGGACTGGCTGCCATAAAAATGGGCTGCTAGCCCCCGCTCAAGCAGCTCCAGCAGCTCACAGTACGATTCTTATAGGTCGCCGCTACGGGGAAGCAATCTGCTAAAACAAAAGCAATGCGGTAATCATCCTGCCCCAAGGGCTTGAATGCAAATCCAAGATCTTCTAGCCAGATACAGACAAGGAGAACGGTATTTTGCCCACGTTGACCTGAGTGGAGCCAGTCTCACAGGGGTCAATTTGCAAGATATCGACCTGACAGGCGCTAATCTCACGGGTGCAAATCTCAGTTGGTCTTTTTTAAATCGCGCTCAGCTTAGCGGTGCCGTGCTGCGTCAAGCCGACCTGCGTCACGTGACGTTGGCAAGTGCAAACCTGAATCAGGCGATTTTAAGCGGTGCCAATCTCACCAAAGCAGATCTGCGCCTCGCCGACCTACAAGAGGCAGACTTGAACTGGGCCGTGCTGCAGGAAGCCGATCTCAGCACTGCCAACCTCCAGGGCGCTAAGCTAGATCAAAGCAATTTGGAACGGGCTAAGCTAAATAACTCCCAGCTGATGGGAGCCGAATTGATGGAGGCAAATCTGCAACGGGCTAGCCTGATTAGTGCCAACCTCACCGCCGCCAGTCTGCGGGAAGCAAATTTAGATTCGGCGAATTTGCGCGGCGCTATTTTAATCCGTACCAATCTCACCGAAGCCAACCTGAGTGGAGTGTGCCTGCGTTCGGCAAATTTGAGCGAGGCAGACTTGCATCGCATTATTTTAACCGGCGCTGACCTCAGCGAAGCTATTCTCAACGGTGCGGACATGAGCCGCGCTAACCTCGCCGGTGCCTATTTACTCAAAGCCAGCTTGCGGAAAGCTTATTTATTGCGAACTAATCTCCAAGATGTATTGTTACTGCGGGCTGACTTGAGCGAGGCAAATTTACGCGGGGCAGACTTGCAGCGAGCCGATCTCAGCGGCGCTTACCTGAGCGAAACAATATTGAGCGAAGCCGATCTGGGCGGCGCTTATTTATTGGAAAGCCATTTAATCCGCACGAATTTGGATCGGGCGCAAATGACTGGCTGTTGCATCGAGCGCTGGCACGTTGAAGATGTGGATTTGTCCAGAGTTGAATGTCGTTACGCCTTTACGGGGTTTGATTACGCCACCAAAAGCCCAACCGAGCGCTATCCTGCCAATGGCGATTTAAAGCCAGGAGAGCTAGCAGGAAGGCATGAGGATGACAGCTCGACGATCGCAATTGACTGGAAAGAGGCTCCTAACTGGGAGGCTTTGACCTATACGCTTACCCAGATCGAGCAGGAAGAAACCCACCTGAGTTTGAGCATCAAGTCTTTTGATTCCTTCCCAGAGTGCTATCGCCTGCAACTAATGTCGAGTCAGTTGGTCAACGTGCAAAAATTGCGCGATCGCTTGTTAAGCCTTTACCCAGAAATGCTCCAGCGCTGTCAGGCGAAACGGGGTGAAATCTTTAAACTGCTTGATATTCCACAGCGCCAAGCCCAAAAACAGCCAGCAAAACAGAACTCTGACCAGAAGCAAAAGCAGCAGCAACAAGAAAATCAACGCCAGCAGATTTATAAAGAGGTGGTTTATCAAATCGAAGTTATTTTGATGTCCCAAGCGCCGGAAAGGTTTGTCGAGTCGGTGCAGCGGCTGTTGATTTACCTGCATCGCCAGGGCTTTTCTACCGAAGAAATCCAACAAAAGGTAATTAGTACGGCGATCGCCAAACGCGCCAAGCGAGATCCGACCTTTACCGAGCAGCTGTTGCGCTGGGAAAAAACTGCCCCAGAAGCTGCTCGCTTTTCCAGCGTTGGATCGGCAGTCAGGTTAGCGATCGCTTTACTTTGGCAGAATTAGCGACTAGAGCTTTCAGACGCCGATGCGATCGCTGGCGATAAGTACGCCACCAAAGCGCCAATCATAAACCCTGCCACGTTCCGCACTAAGGGCAACCACTCTGACGTGCGGGTCACCACTGGCCCAATACCGAAAGAAATAAATAATATCCCCCACAACGGCGATAAAATCAACGCCCATTGCCATGCGATGACTTGTCCCGGTTTGCGGGGTACGGCAGCTAGTCCAAACACTACGCCGCCGACAATCGATGTAATTAAGGTGAATATCCATTGCTCGCGGGGCAGTCCCGGTACTACGTTGCAACCGCCTTGGCGCAGGCAGGTTTTAATCGATGCCAACGATTGCAGGATCGATTGGTCTTCCCCGTTGTCCCGCACGAAGTACATATTACCGTAGCGAGTTTGTAGCTCGATCCAAAACGTTCTCGGTAGCAGCTTGTAGACATCATCCCCCACGCTGAAGTTGAGGATATTCCCACCCCGCGAATCCGCAACCACCAGGACGCTTTTGTCATCTAATCCCCAAAAGCCTTTCACAGCGCGACCGGGCGTGCGGTCGTATTGGGTCAAAACTCGCAGTTTGAAGCCTGTTTCTGTCTCAAATTGCTCGATATCCTTCGCCAGTGCCTCTTCCTGAAATTCGCTGAGGGATTTTGCCAAGTCGATAATTGGAGTCGGCTCCTTGGGCAGTAAGTCGGGATTATCGTATGCTATTGCGGCGGGCGCGATCGCCCACATCCACACACCGATCGCGATCGCAAAAACCGATACCAGAAATCGTTTGAGCGTTTGATAATAATCCATTGCCTGTTTTACCACAATCTGAACCGCGAACTTTATCAGATCGCTTTATTAATAAAAGGATAATTGAATCATAATATTTTTTTACATTTCTTTACTTATTTCTCATCTGCCCCCTGGGGTAGATAAATCCGACCGCCGAGTTGGTGAGCGTCAAGGCATTGCCCCATCGCCGCGACGCGGGCAGACAAAAAACCCCTCATGTCCCAGTTTGGTGCACGATTACGGGCTTCCCAGCTGGGCAGACAGAGATTACAGGTAAAAAAAAATACTCTAATTCTACAAATTTATACTGATAAAATGGCGGAAAGGATGGACTAGCGAGTATTATTCCTCGCTTTTAGCGTCCGGCTAATTAACTGAGAATTTATGAAGGGATATCTCTTTTAAACCGAGTTGGGAATCTCAGCCATAAACAATTTAAAATGACTGATAACTAAAAATAATTGGCCTGTAACTGTCAAAACCAAATCTTGACAGTTATTGCTCCCTAGCCGCGCGGGTGCCAAAAGAGGCTCTCTTGAGCTATTTGTAGGGTGCTGCAAGGGCTACCAGCTCCGGCAAACCGTCGGCTAGATTGGATTTGCCGGTCTTTCCACTCTGGGCAAACAGATAAATAAAAATACACAATATTGTCAGCTAGTAAAATTTTTTAATCTAAGTTAAGGATAAGCAATGAACCTGAGCAGCCTACAAGACCCACAGCTAAGTCTTGAACCAAAAAATTTGCTGCGCCGTATCGCCAATATTATCCGTCCCTCGGTAGAACTAGCAGAAATTCTTAGCGCCACGGTAGCAGAAGTTCGTCGGTTTCTGGCAACAGATCGCGTTAAGATTTATAAATTTCATCCGGACGGAAGCGGTCAGGTCATTGCTGAATCAATTCGCGATCGCACTTTACCATCCCTACTAGGATTAAATTTCCCCGCAGATGATATTCCGCCCTCTTCCCGTCAATTGTTTATCGAGGCGCGGGTGCGTTCAATTGTCGATGTAAATACCCGTCAGTTGGGTCAGAGTTTATTGCGAGATCCGGAAACCGGAAAGCTGGTGGGCGACGATATCCGTTACCGCCCGGTAGACCCCTGTCACGTGGAATACTTAACCGCAATGGGAGTTAAGTCTTCTTTAGCTTTGCCGATTTTTGATTGCGACCAACTTTGGGGGCTGTTGGTATCTCACCACGCAGAACCGAGGTCTTTTTTAGAACCAGAACTCCAAGTTGTTCAGATGGTAGTGGATCAGCTATCAGTAGCGATCGCTCAATCAACCTTACTTGCCTCTGCACGGGAACAAGCTCAACGGGAAATTACCATTAACCGCGTCGCCGCGCGCATCGATTCCCTATCGGGCCTCGCTCTCCAGGCAGCCTTAGAAGAAATTGTCCCATCTTTGGCAGGCTCTGGCGGCAGGTTATACATCAACAGTTTAGGGAACACAGGAGAATTCCCAATTACCAATTCCCAATTACCCATTACCAATCGACAAGATGTTGAAATTTATACCTGCGGCCCGCAGCCGGTAATGCCAGAACAGGCAAAATTTAACCTGATGGAACAATATAGCGTCTGGCAAGAACATTTCAAACCCGGTGGAGAGCAAGCTTGGGCTATTTCAGATTTATACCGCGTTCCTGCGATGCGAACCCTACAACCCGCATTCCGGGCGACCCAAATTCGGGGGATTTTAATCGTACCGCTTTGGCATAGCCAGCAGTTGCTGGGTTACCTCAGCGTTTTTCGGGACGAAATAGAGACAGAAACCCTGTGGGCAGGGCAATTCGACCCCGATGGACGGCAAGTGCAACCCCGCCTATCGTTTGAAGTATGGCGAGAATCTCAAAAAGGACAGGCGCGCGAGTGGACAGAAGCAGAAATTGAACTCGCAGTTTCTCTGGCTAGGTGCTTGACAAAAGCGATCCAACAGTATATAGAACACCAGCAGTTAAAGGCGTTAAATGCCAATCTGGAGGAAAAAGTCCAGGCAAGTGCGGCAAAACTGCAACTGGCGGTAGAACAGCAGCAGATATTCTATGGAGTCGTCGCTAAAATTCGCGAATCCCTCGACCTGGATACAATTTTTACCACAACGGTGCGAGAACTCCGCTGCTGTTTAAATGCTGACAGAGTGGGGATATTTCGGTTTGACAGGGGTGCAAATTTTAGTCGGGGTGAGTTTATTGCCGAAAGCGTCTTACCCACATGGCCTGGTATTTTGGGGGAAAGAATACACGATCGCTTCTTAGGCGAACAAGCGATTGGCTATCAAACAGGACAAATTCAGGTAAACAAGGGGGTAAGCGAGTACCCGGCAAAATACCAAATTGCCGCCCAAATAATCGTACCGTTGATCGGCTATGAACTGTGGGGCTTGCTGTGCATTCACCAGTGTGGTTCCACCCGCGAATGGCAACCAAATGAAGTCCAATTTGCCGCTCAAATAGCGCTAGCGTTGGGCGTCGCCGTCGGGCAAGCTGAAGTTTGGCAGCAGCACGCGCTCGCGTTGCAACAAGTCGCAGAACAGCAATGGGTGTTGTTGGAAGTCGTGGCTAAAATTCGGGAAAGCCTCGATTTAGAGACGGTTTTTGAGATTAGTACCCAAGAAGTCTGCAAATCCCTACAAGCAGACCGCGTAGCAGTTTATCGCTTCCATTCTAACTGGGGCGGAGAATTTATCGCCGAGTATGTCGCCCCAGGTTGGGTCAAGTTGGTAGGAGAAAATATTAAAACAATTGTAGAAGATACTTATTTGCAGCAAACCGCTGGCGGGCGGTATCGCCACAACGAAACCCACTGGGTGGATGATATTTATCAGGCGCATCTTTCTGAGTGTCACATCGCCATATTAGAGCAATTTCAAGCCAAGGCTTATGCGATCGCGCCGATCAAAGTTGGGGAGAAATTGTGGGGTTTATTGGCAGCATATCAAAACTGGGCCCCCCGTCACTGGGAACCCGAACAAATTAAATTTATCACTCAAATGGGTTCTCAATTGGGAGTCGCGATTAAGCAATCGGAATTACTCGCCCAAACGCGCCAGCAAACCACCGATCTCCGCCGCGCCGCCGAACGACAGCGCGTTTTATTTGAAGTCGTAGCTAAAATTCGCGAAACCCTCGATCTCGATGCCATTTTTAAAGCCACAGCAAAAGAAGTGCGGCGATCTCTCAATGCCGATCGAGTTGCTATGTTTCAGTTTGACCCAAATTCTAATTACGATCGCGGTGTATTTGTTTCAGAAGATGTCTTACCTGGGTTTCCCTCCGCCTTAGAAGCCCCCGTTTACGACCACTGCTTCGGCGAACAATATACCGTCCACTACCACCAAGGGCGCGTTCAAGCAGTATCTGACACCTACACAGCGGGATTGCAAGATTGTCACCGTGATGTTTTAGCTCAATTTCAGATTAGAGCTAATTTAGTCGTACCCTTGATGAAAGGTGGCGAACTTTGGGGCTTATTGTGCATCCATCAATGCGCTTTTCCCCGCAACTGGGAAACCGAAGAAATTCAATTTGTCAAGCAAGTCGCCGCCCAACTCGGCGTCGCACTCCAGCAAGCGGAATTACTCGCCCTCTCCCAACAGCAAGCAGAACAAATATCCCAGACGCTACGGGATTTACAAGATACTCAAACCCAGCTGATTCAAACCGAGAAAATGTCCAGTTTAGGTCAACTGGTAGCCGGTATTGCTCACGAAATTAATAACCCAGTTAACTTTATTTATGGCAACATCGCTTATGTCAGAGAATACGCAGAAAGCTTACTGAATCTGTTAGAACTTTATCAGCAGCACTACCCCAATCCCGTCGAAGAAATCCAAGATTTAGCCGATTCGATCGACGTAAAATTTATCGCTGAAGATTTGCCCAAGTTAGTGTCTTCCATGAAAATTGGTACGGATCGCATCCGTCAGCTAGTTCTGTCTTTAAGAAATTTCTCGCGGTTGGATGAATCCGACATGAAACCGGTGAATATTCACGAGGGTTTAGAAAGTACCTTGTTAATTTTGCAACCTCGGCTAAAAGCCAAACCGGATAGTCCCAACATTGAGATCGTTAAAGAATATGGCGAACTTCCCCAAGTAGAGTGCTATGCCGGACAATTGAATCAGGTATTTATGAATGTTTTAAGTAATGCGATTGATGCGTTAGAACAATCAGCCGTCAATCAAAAAATAACTGACACACCAACAATTCGGATACAAACTTTTGTTTTTAAACAAAGCGCAGTTATTTGTATTTCCGACAACGGTTCCGGTATGCCAGAAGCAGTCAAAGCTAGAATTTTTGACCCGTTTTTCACCACTAAACCTGTAGGAAAAGGCACTGGATTGGGTCTATCAATTAGTTACCAAATTGTGGTAGATAAACATCGCGGTGTCTTCAAATGCACTTCCCAACCGGGACAGGGAACCCAATTCTGGATTGAGATTCCCATTCAGGCAAATTAAGCGAGACGCGCCATAGGCACCGGACGCGGGGACGCAAAGACGCGGGGACGCGGGGACGCAAAGACGCGGGGACGCGGGGACGCAAAGACGCGGGGACGCAAAGACGCGGGGACGCGGGGACGCAAAGACGCGGGGACGCGGGGACGCAAAGACGCGGGGACGCGGGGACGCAAAGACGCGGGGACGCGGGGACGCAAAGACGCGGGGACGCGGGGACGCAAA
>NZ_JBHFNP010000305.1:0-19869 GCF_041929235.1 Microseira sp. BLCC-F43 | reverse complement strand
GTGTCCCTACAAGATTGCGGATCGTTTTTCTTCAATTCCCTTCGGGACACGGCAATCATCAAATTTTCATTTATCCAGAATATCTTGGATGCCGTGTCCCTACAAGATTGCGGATCGTTTTTCTTCAATTCGCGTCGGGACACGGCGAGCGGACAATTTTCACTTGGAAAGAATATTTCTGATGCCGTGTCCCTACAAGATTGCGGATCTTTTTTCTTCGGGTTTGCAGCGCCGGGACACGGCAATCATCAAATTTTCATTTATACAGAATATTTCTGATGACTTGTCCCTACAAGATTGCGGATCGTTTTTCATAAATTCGGGTAGGGACAAGGCGATCGTACAATTTTCACTTGGAAAGAATATCTCGGATGCCTTGTCCCTACAAGATTGCGGATCGTTTTTCATCGCAACCTGGTTTATTTGCGTCAGTTTTGAGGTTGCAGATTGCAGATTTAAATCAAATCTAAAATCTGCAATCTGAAATCTAAAATTCCCTAACGCACTACTACTCTTGTCCCTACTCCAGCCCAACTATACAGCCTGCGGGCTTGACCTACAGGCAGATTTACGCATCCGTGGCTGACGGGCCTGCCAAAGCGATTATGCCAGTAAGCGCCGTGGATGGCATAGCCGCCAGAGTAGAACATGGTGTAGGGAACGTTAGGCGCGACGTATCCCCGTCCCCGCATCGTCTTGGCGCGGTACTTGCTTTGAATGGCAAATACACCCCGGCGAGTGGGAGTCCCGCGCTTACCGCTGGAAATTGCCGTCGAATAAACGACCCTGCCGTTTTCCCAGGCGATTAAACGCTGTCTGGACAAGTTTACTTCTATCCAGCGTCCCCGGTGGGCGGGGCGGTGTTTGACGCGCAGGCGGGCGCGATGATGGCGACTCGATACCGATGAGATTCTTTGCCGTTGTGACCTGGGTGCTGCGTTTGCAGGTGCTGACCAGGGAAACATAGTCACTAGAATCAGGGCGATCGCTGCCCAAAAACCAAGGGAGCGCGACGATCGCATCAAGCGTATCAGGTTTCCCATAACTTAACTGCCTCCTCAAACTACAAAACTGTTTTACTTTACCTTAAGAATTTCCCGATCCAGATCGGGTGCCATTGCCGATCTAAATCTGGAAAATATGGTTAAAAATTGCTGCCTTACTACGGATGCACGCAATTTCGTTTAATTTTGGACTGAAATCTATTTTGCATCCCTTAAAGTTAGTTGCCAAGCATTTGACGGTAAAGATTGACAAGCCAATAGTTAATAATTGTTGCCAACTATTGCTTTTTATCCAGTTTTGAGTAAAGGGTGCTACATTTGAACCGCTCGGGGATCGCTATCCGTAAAGGAGAAACGCGATCGCTCTTGATGCCAGGTGGTGCGATCGCAAGCTTCCTACTAGAGATAAGCTAGAATTGCTCAAAGTTTCTCTTGTCTGAAATGGAAACAATAAAGCTGCGAATGCCTCCGGCACGCTACGCGAACGCATATTGGAAAAGATGGCATATTACAAATCGAGATGCCCACGGATTTTAAAGACACTTCTGTTGAGGTAGTGGTAGTTGTACAGCCGCTATCATCTGAGGAAACTAAGCCAAAGTATAACGCTTGGGGAAAGCTTATTACTAAACAATCAATTACTGAAGCAATTGGCAAAATGCGACAACTGCGGCAAGAAGTTGGATTGGATAAAAGTTCAATCCGCGAAATGATTGAAGAGGGGCGCAGGTTTTAATGCAGTTTGTATTGGATTGTTCTGTAGCCATCAGTTGGTGCTTATTACAACTCTTCAATCGTCACCAACCCGCCCTCAGTGAACTGCACTACAAGTTCATGTTCCTCTAGCAAGCAAGTTCCAAGTAAAGGTCTTCGCCCTGTAGCAAGTACGCGAACTTCTCGTTCTTCCCCATTCCAGATGACAACTGCTTCATGGACTGGCAGTAAAACCTCGCTGTTGTCTGCTAAGTTTGCTGCGAGATCGTATATGAAAGGTAACCTCAATAATGAAACTGCTTCTTGCGGCAAGCAAAGATCTCCAGTAAATCCTGTATCGATGACAAATTCAATCGGTAGAGTTGAGCCGTTGGGCAACAGAAATGTCAACGTGACGGTTGGGTGTCTATCAGTCACAATGCCGGAAATCACTTGTAGACACGCTCCATGACTCCACCAAATGACACAGCTACATTGTATCCAATCCGGATGCCGAAGAGACGGGCGTTTGGATGTTTTGCGCTGAGGAGGCGGGCTGCTTTTAATCCAGTTTCATCTACTTCGTAGTCTCCTGATTCAATGTCGATGATGACCATCTTGCCGATGTTTTCTTCCACTTCCACTTGTTGACGGATGCTGCTTTCGTACAACTTCTTTGCACGAAGTGCAACCTCTTCGCGACTTAAAAGGATTACTTGCATAGTCTCGCCTCCCGATCGATCCGCTGCCTTGATTGAATTCCTTTATGATATCTTACGGGTAAACAGGGTGCTATATTGCCGTGCGATCGCATAGCGTGTCGTAGGCATATCGCTATTCGTCCAATCATCGCATTGGTATGGTGAAAATGAATTAAGCTAAAATATTCATAGGAATTTTATTATTAAATTATGTCCGCTAAAGATATTTTTCACAATACAGTGCGCTCGGCTTTGGAGAAAGATGGATGGACAATTACCAATGAACCGCTGTTTTTGCAACCCAGTCAGGAAGTTACCATGAAGGTGGACTTGGCAGCGCAAAAGTTACTATCGGCTCAAAAGGGAAATCAAAAGATAGCTGTAGAGGTCAAGAGTTTTGTTGGTTTATCTGCAATCTCGGAATTTCATACAGCGGTCGGTCAATTTATTAACTATCAGGTAGCGTTGGAAAAACTGGAACCTGAACGGATACTGTATTTAGCTATAACCAGAGATATTTATCAATAATTTTTTACAGATTCATTTGTGCAAGAAGTGGTTAAAAGATATCAAATAAAATTGCTAGTTTTTCACGTTCAGAAACAGGAGATAGCGTTATGGAAAAACTAAATTATCGTGAATTGGTTAAAAAAGTTATAGAACAACACGCAAGGGAGCGCTCGGAAGCAGATGTAAATAACGCTCAAATTGTTTTTGATACGGAACGCGATCGCTATTTATTGCTGTATGTAGGATGGCGAGATGAAGAACGACTTCACGGTTGTCCAATTCATATCGATATCCAAGATGGCAAAATTTGGATTCAGCGAGATTTTACCGAAGAGGGAATTGCCAATCAATTGACAGAAATGGGTGTGCCAAAAACAGATATTGTCTTGGGATTCCGTTCACCTTATGTTCGGCAATTCACTGAGTTTGCTGTGAGCTAATTTGTTTGAGGTAGAGTCTCATCTGTTTGGGATGCGATCGCTCTTTGTTTTGGTAGTGCGTTCGCGTAAGCGATGCGTAGCATTATCGCATAGCTAGCCCTTGGCATATCGCTATCCGTCCAATCATCGCATTGTCATGGTGGAAATGGATAAGATTGTGAGTGAAAAAGATGTTGGGTTTCCTTGTTTCAACCTAACCTAGAAGGAAGCGCGATCGCACTATGTTGTATTGTTTTCTTCATTCACCGTTATTGACGGTATCAAGCTCTTCAGGCGACACTACTGGAATCTGGGCACCAACAAATCCAGACGCATCGCGAGTCACTATTGCATCCACACTATGCAAGACTCCACATACATATTGCACTGCATCCTCACGCATCACGAAAATTCAGTGAAATTGCTCGTTCCAACACATCTCTATCTACTGGACAAATGTTTAAATCTGTCAGGATTTGGGCGATCGCATTTTGAGCCACTACCGCCCCTGCTGCTTTACGAACTATGTAATAGATGTTGGTGATGGTCGTTGCTGCAATAAATCCCTCAATCTCTCCAGCATCAATTCGCTCAAATAGTGCCGCTGCATTTTCTACAAATGGCTCTCGTTCTTGTAAGAAATCCATCACTACATTTGTATCAATTAGAACTTTCATTACTTATACTTTTCTGTGAGGTAGGTAGCATAATCTTCTTGAGGATCGGTATTATCTGCTACCACCGAACTCTTTGCAATTCCTCGCAGCCGAGACAGATTTCGCTGCTTCAACATAGGGAGTGTTTCCCGTTTTAGTGACTCTAGAATAGTTTGCACTAACTGCCAGCGATCGCTAGTTGGCAATTGCAGTATTTCTTTTTGCAGTTCTTGTAATGTCATCTGTATCAAACAAACCGAGCGTTAATTTTACATTTTACCTTTATTGTACCGCAGATAGCGATCGCTCTTGATGCCAGGTTGTGCGTTCGCGTAAGCGATGCGTAGCATTATCGCGAGTGCGTGTTGTAGGCGTTCGCGCAGCGTGCCCTTGGCATATCGCTCTCCGTCCAATCATCGCATTGTCATGCTGGAAATGGATAAGATTGTGAGTAAAAAAAGATGTTGGGTTTCCTTGTTTCAACCTAACCTAATTGATTGTTTGTTTGATGCGATTACTCTGGCGGCTCAGTACCTAGAGGAGCTTGGCGGCTGTGACGAACGTGTAATATTGCGATGCTATCGCCTTCGACTACAAACAGAATCCTATAGGTTCTTCTTTTACCAACCCACAGTTGTCGAATTTCCCGACTAATGATGGCAGCTTCAGGTGCAACTGAGCAACGGTAAGGAAACTGTTGTAGGGATGCGATCGCGTCTTGAAGGTCGTAGTACCATTGAGAAAGCCGCATCAGGACTGAGATCATCGCACATCCAACGGTAGGCGGTTTCGATTTCTGCAAAGGCGGGTGGTTGGATGAGGACTTGATAACTCATGGACGTGGGGGAATGTTGAACTGCTGCTGTAGCGCTGTCATAGCTTGATCGGTTGGGATACCTTCACCTCGTGAGAAGCTTTCGAGTCCTTTGCGGATACCAATAATGGCTTCGAGGTAGTCGATTCGCTCCTTCTGTTGTTCGTAGATATTGAGTTGGCTGTTTGGAGAGGATTTGAGACTTCGCACCAAGCTCAGAAGCTCTGTGAGCAATTCGTCAGGGGTGCTATCGATTTCTTGTAGGAGGAGTTCTTTGATAGTCATCGCGGCATGTTCGGAGGATTGATATTTTGAGTATAACCAGTCTCGATCTAGCCGCTCGAAGGGGTGTGTTGGATGAGGCGATCGCTCTTGATGCCAGCTTGTGCGATCGCGCAGCGGAAGGGAGGCATATCGCCTTGGAAAAGGAGGTGCGATTCGCTTGCGCGATAGCTTCGCTTCACGCGCAGCGGAAGGGAGGCATATGGCACGCTTCCTGCTATGAGGTAAGCTAGAATTGCTCAAAGTTTCTGGAGTCTGACATGGAAACAATGAAGCTGCGATCGCATATTGGCAAAGATGGCATATTGCTTCTCCAGATGCCCGCTGAGTTTAAAGATACTTCTGTTGAAGTGGTAGTAGTTGTACAGCCGCTACCATCTGAGGAAACTAAGCCAAAATATAACGCTTGGGGCAAGATGACTACTAAAAAATCAATTACTGAAGCAATTGCCAGAATGCGACAACTGCGGCAACAAGTGGCATTGGATAAAAGTTCAATCCGCGAAATGATTGACGAGGGGCGCAGGTTTTAATGCAGTTTGTTTTGGATTGTTCTGTAGCAATCAGTTGGTGCTTGGTGGATGAAAATGACGATTATGCCAATGCTATATTGGCAATGATGCCGGACTCTGAAGCATTTGTACCGCTGATTTGGTCGCTAGAAGTTGCTAATACTCTACTGGTTGCCGAACGACGTAACCGCATGACGACTGAGCAATCAGAGCTAGCTATTGCTTTGTTACAGTCACTGTTAATTCACGTTGATGAAGCTACACATACTAATGCACTCTCGTCAACTTTAGCACTAGGACGACAAGAAGGTTTAGCAGCTTATGATGCGGCATATTTAGAGTTAGCACTACGATTGGAATTGCCAATCGCAACACTTGATACCCGATTAGCAGAAGCGGCAACTCGCTGCGGCGTGGAGTTGGTAGTTGTTGATGGGTAAATGCCTCGAGATGGGTTGATAGCAATGCAACTCAAAAGAGTAATTTAAAGAAACATTGATTGAAGGGGCGATCGCTCTTGATTTTGGTAGTGCGATTCGCCCAAAGGGCGATCCGCTTCGCGGAATCGCGAGTGCGTGCTGTAGGCATATCCCATAGACAATCGAGCCAGGAAAAAGGCGATCGCTCTTTATTTTGGTAGTGCGATCGCGTAAGCGATGCGTAGCATTATCGCGTAGCTAGCCCTTGGCATATCGCGCAGCGTGTCGTAGGTGATCGCGTAGCTAGCCCTTGGCATATCGCTATCTGTCCAATCATCGCATTTTCATGGTGGAAATGGATAAGATTGTGAGTGAAAAAAGAGGTTGGGTAACATGCGTCAACTAGGGCGGACAAGGAAGTGCGATCGCACTTGCGTAAATCTCAGTGTCTTCAAATGTAATTTGTATAACTTGAGCTAAACTTAGTTTATGGACTTAGTTTATTAACCTGTATGGAAACGGTAAATATCGATCAAGCTCAAACGAATCTCTCACGACTATTGTCCCGTGTGGAACTTGGAGAAGAGATCGTTATTTCAAATCAAGGTATCCCGATCGCAAAATTGGTTCCGTTTCGTACCTCATCCAATCGACGAGCTAGTTTAGGGCAAGATCGAGGGAGATTTATCGTACCAGAAGACTTCAACGCTCCTTTGCCAAAAGAGATTATGGCAGGATTCGAGGGGGATGAAGAGTGAAGCTTTTGCTGGATACGCAGTGTTGGTTGTGGTGGTTTGCCGAACCAGAAAGATTGAATGAGGAAGCGATTGCACAGATTACCGATGAAACCAACGAATTGTGGTTTTCTGTTGCTAGTATTTGGGAAATAGGGATCAAAGTTGCAATCGGAAAGTTGCCATTGCCAGAACCAATAGATAGTTATATTTCGACGCGGATGATGCTGTTAGATATGCGATATCTGGAAATTACAGCACCATCAGCCTTGCGAGCGGCTGCGTTACCATTGCATCATAAAGATCCTTTCGATCGAATGCTGATTGCCCAAGCTCAAATTGAGGGTATGACGCTTGTGAGTGCAGATCCAATCTTCAAGCTATACAGCGATTTATCCCTTCTTTGGGCAGCCAATTAGTGAGATTTCAATCCTCAGTTTACATGGGGCGATTCGCTGACGCGATAGCTTCGCTTCACGCGAGTGCGTGCTGTAGGCATATCCCATAGACAATCGATCCAGGAAAAAGGCGATCGCTGTTTATTTTGGTGGTGCGATTCGCCCAAAGGGCGATCCGCTTCGCGGAATCGCGAGTGCGTGTCGTAGGCGATCGCTATCCGTCCAATCATCGCATTGGCATGGTGGAAATGGATAAGATTGTGGGGAAAAAAGAGGTTGGGTTTGCTTGCGTAACCCAACCTACAATATCACTATTGACTCTGGCTTTTGGTGTTTTTTTCAATTACTACAGTTCCAGCAATCAAATCATGAAGTGCCTGACTCTTTTGAGTGAAGGGAACTGGAAGAAAGTCAGCTAGAGCTGATAAAGTGAAGAATACAAAAGCAAAATACCTTCCGGTTGCCCTGGCAAAAGAAATTTTATTTCCATTTAGGTCACATACAATCAGCTCAAAGGCTCTTTTACCGAGCGTTGCCTGTCTAGGAGAGTTATGATTGATCGAGTGGTAAAGCCAACCCACAACGATCAATATCAAAAAACCTAGTTGATTGCTAGCTTCAGAACTGGTCGTAACGCTTGTCAATAGCGCTGAAAAAAACGCCAATAGTAACGCATAGACGATTGAGGCTAAGACAAACGAGATAATCAAGTCAAGGAGAAAAGCTAAGAAACGCTTTCCAATGTTCGCATACTGCATTTCTAAAATCCTTAATGGCTGAACACAGACATAGAGCTTCAGGATACTGCCCTTACCAATAGCTTGAGCGGCATAAGTATTAATTAGACTGCAACTGCGGTCTAACACACTATTACAAGGTATAAAACGGCAAGCGCTTAATCCCTAAATTTATGCTTTAATACTCTTCACCAGAATCATTGATAAATCCAGGCTTTGTCTGCCTAAAAAATGTTTAATTTTGCCGACATTTTTACCCTAAATTCACTATTTTTAATCTAGCTTTGTACAAAAATGTACAAAAATGTACTAAAAAGTCGCGAAATGTGAGCTATAATACACAAAATCCTCACATTTCCCTGCCCCGATGAACCTTAAAGAAGCGTTAAAACTCGCTGACGAGATAGTATTTACCAAAACGGGTCAGCACCTTGACGATTTACAAGAAGCGGTACTGCGGGGAACTATACAACGCGAGACATATAAGCAAATAGCTAAGGATTTTGACTGTTCTGAAAGTAGTGTTAGGAATGCGGGTTCGGAATTATGGCGGATACTTTCAGAAGGACTAGGGGAAAAGGTTAGTAAATCGAATTTGCGATCGACAATGGAGAGGTTTCAAAACTCTAATGTTTTAAACTTTGCACACTTTGCACAAAACGTGAGCGGTAGTTTCAACATCTGTGGAGAAAGTAGACACCCGCCAGATATACCAAACTCACATAATGAGGAAATATCTAACTCGAAACAAACTGAAACATCGCATCAAGATTTAAGCGAGATGCCGGAGTTGGGTGCTTTTTACGATCGCATCCCCGAACTCGACACCCTCACGACCTGGATTTTGCAACAACGCTGTCGCTTAATAGCGCTTACAGGTATCAGCGGAATTGGCAAAACAACGCTAGCTGTGCAACTCGTTCAACAAATAAAAGATGAGTTTGAGTACGTAATATGGTGCAGTCTAGATGAATCGCACACCCTAGACGAATTTCAACATACACTAATACAGTTTTTTTCCGAATCAGAAAAGCAAGATTCACCCCCAACTAAGCAAAAACCTTTACCTCTAATTAAGTATTTACAAAAGAATCGCTGTTTAATAGTCTTAGATGACGTTCACAACCTTTTCAGTAGCGGCGAATTGGCAGGAAAATATAAACCAGGATACGAAGAATATCGCTCTTTTTTTAAGCAGATATAAAATTTATCCCATCAAAGTTGCTTTCTGTTAATCGGTTGGGAACAACCAAGAGACGTGCCTCAAGTCAAAAGCCAAAATACGGGCATTCGTACCTTACAACTTGCTGGTTTAGATGTTGCAGCGGGACGGGAAATACTGAGAGATTATGGATTGGCAGAAATCGATAACTACTCAGCAATCATTCACCGCTACCAAGGCAATCCGTTGTGGTTAAAAAGCGTGGCGAATCAGATTGTTGAGTTGGGAGGATGGGTGAATGAGTTATTACCAATTGATCCGATATTGTTGCCAGAAGATTTGAAAGATGTTTTGCAGCAGGTGTGCGATCGCATATCCCAAATCGAAAAACAAGTCCTCTCCTTATTGGCAAAAGAAACCGCTCCCATCAACCTAGCCAAATTGCTAGAAAATAGCACAATTCCATCATCAGATTTAGTCAACGCGCTGCAATCTTTATCGCGGCGGTGCTTGATCGAACAACAAGCAAATTGTTACATTCTGCCACCTGTAATGAGGCAGTATATCAAAGGGATGTCTATTAGACTTCTCCAATAACTCTTGTAATTCTTGTGGGATAGGCGTCTCGCCTGTCTTTCTGTCTTTGAGGTTGTTTTTTGGAGAGATCTATCGATGAATAACTACTGGCGTTCCCACTGAAGCCCAATTGAACAACCTTTCAGCGCGATCGACTCTGACATTGACGCAACCGTGGCTGACTGGCGTACCAAAGCGATTGTGCCAGTAAGCGCCGTGAATCGCATAACCTCCAGAAAAGTACATCGCGTAGGGAACATTAGGAACGTTGTAATCTTCGCCTCGCATCCGATCCGAAATGCGTTTAAATTGAACCGAAAACACACCCGTCGGGGTGGGAGTTGCAGCCTTACCTGTGGAAACAAGATAGGAGAAAACTTGCGTTTCGCCTTCCCAACCAGTTAGGCGCTGATCCGAGAGGTCAACTTCAATCCAACGATTCTGCGATCGCTTGAGTGTCACAATAGTTTGAGCAATCCGATCTTGTCTATTTCCCCCTGATTCTGGTACCGCTATAGCCGGGAAAGAAATCGCACACAAAGCTGCAAGAGATAATGCCGTACTTGCCCACAAAATTCCAGTCTTAGCTTTCATTGCTTTTAACCTCCCAAACAACCTGGTAAATTTAAGGATTCCTTTCCGGAGGTTAACTACAAACTTTCCAGTGCCAATTTCAGCAACTGAGATAATTTTTTAATGACTTATATCATGTCCGCTTGCTTTGGTAGCGTTAGGCTTAGGGTGAGCAGGTGAGCAGGTGAGCAGGTGGGAGGGAAAAAAACAGCTTTTCGCACAATCGACTATACACAACCGATGCCTAAGGACATGATATTACGCAAACACCAAAGTTTCTATGAAAAAGGTCGAAACTTTGGTGATGGCCTCATCGCGCGTAAGTCCTGTTTTTAATGGGAAAAAGGCAAAAGTGAAATAATTTTTGCTTTTGGCTTTTACCTTGGGCGACCTAGAAACCGGGTTTCTTTTTTCAGGGTTGCCGCACAGATACCCCGCATGTAGGGGCACGGCATCTTTAAGTTATTTGTATCTGCCAAAATATCTCGGATGTTCCCTACAACCCATTAAGGGTAATAGACCGGACATGATATAAGTCCTGAATTAATCATGCACAACTACCGGCGTTCCCACCGCAGCCCATTTGAACAACCATTTAGCGTGATCCACCGCTACGTTAATGCACCCGTGGCTGACGGGAGTGCCAAACTTTTTATGCCAGTAAGCGCCGTGAATCGCATAGCCTCGATGGTAATACATGGTATGCGGCACGTTGCTGACATCGTACCCCGGCCCGGTCATCCGGGTACTGACATGCTTGGTTTTAACCGCAAAAGTGCCGACGCGGGTGGGGGTTGCACGTTTTCCGGTGGAAACAATCACGGCGTAGACGGGTGTTGAACCTTCCCAAGCAATTAGCCGTTGACTTGAAAGGTCAATTTGAATCCAGCGTTGCTCGGATTCTTGCAAAGAGAGAATTTTGTTAGCGATTTTATCCTGTACTGAAACAGTATCGGTTGGGGATGGTTTCGACCAAGCGGAAGGGGATGGTCTTGACCAAGCCGAAAATGCACCCATGCTTAGCAAAGTACCGACAGCTAACGCCGAAGAACAACGCAGCCAGAAAGAAGAAATAAGCTTTTTCATTTTTGCATCACTCCTCAGACAGAAAATTTAAAACTGGCTCCCCTAGTTTTTGCGGCGATCGCAGCAACTAAGGCATAGTTTTTTTTATGGTAGATCGGCATAGTCCGATCGGTCACTTTAAGTTAGACTTTCGCCCGACGAGGCTATCACCAAAGTTTCCAGCTGCTTCCGCGAGTGCGGAAGGGAGGCATATCTCGAGTTGCCAAACCAAGGATTTTTCCTAGAAACCCGGATGGGTGAGCGTAAGTCCTATTTAAGTTAGATTTTGGCGCAAGCGATATGCCTTGTAGCGGATGCTTTCCCAATCTCCCAGTTGCACTAATTTTTGCGGAAATAATTCACCGGATAATCCTACCGCGATCGCACCTGCCTTGATAAATTCTTTGGCATTTTCCAGGGTTACGCCGCCAGTAGGAATGAGGGGAATCTCACCCAGCGGCGCTTGCAAGCTTTTGATATAGCTTACTCCTCCTACCGCAGAGATGGGGAAGACTTTGACGCAACTCGCACCCGCTTGATGTGCGGTGACAATTTCCGTCGGTGACATAGCACCCGGTATGATGGGGACGCCAGCTTCTACTGCTGCGTGAATCAGGACTGGATTAACGTGGGGGGTGAAGAGGAACTGCGCCCCAGCTGCGATCGCTTCTCGCAGCTGGAGAACATCTAATAGAGTCCCACTTCCGATCGTACAATCTGGAAGTTCCGCGCGCAGATTGCTAATTAATTCCGGTGCGCGATCGCTATTCCAGGTAATTTCTATCAGTCCCATTCCCCCCGCTGCTACCGCCAGTGCCATTTGACGCCCTAATTCCATTTCTGGGGCGCGGATGACTGCGATCGCTCTTTCCGCGCGCAACAGCGTTAGCAAAATTTCCTTATTATACATCTTTTCCATAGCTTTCTTGTTTTAATTTAACACTCTCAACTTCTCTTAATACTTTGTGACTTATCTTTTACTTTATTTACTTTTTTTAACATAACTTAATACTTAGATTTTTAATTTCAGTGATAATACGTAAGTTAAATCTATTTTAACTGTATTGTCATCAAATTAGCCTCTGTAATTTTACTGTTATCTTCTAGAATTCTGCGGTTCGGCGAAATAAAAATCTCTCGCTTCATCCCAACTTCATGCTAAAAATACAGAAACTTTAAAATCATAAATTTTTTATTTACGTATAATATATTGATTGAAAAACCAAGATGCTCGACATAGGGAAAATCAGTAACGAAAATCTCTCGTGCCTGGGATTATTCACCGTATTAATACGTACTAAAACGCTAAGAATTAACACAACTTGCTCGTGACGAACCATAAAACTGCTGCATAGGTGTATGAATATTCGCAGGAATAGATGACAGCAGTAAAAGCTTACGGAAAGGAAAAATTGAGAGATGGTTAACGCAAATAGTACAAGTGTTTTAAGACGCCCAACTCTTGCGCCTCTACCTTTGTCAGAGAGTCATTCGATTACAGTTGTCATTCCAGCGTTGAACGAGGAAGGCAACTTAGAACGACTCGTGTCTAAGCTAGAGCAAACTTTCCAAAATCTGGGCTACAAATTGCCAGTCCTGTTAGTTGACGATGGCAGTACGGATAACAGTCCCCAAATCCTTGCCCGTTTGATGAAACAATTAAATTCTTGCAAGTCATTCGCCATCCGCAACGGCGGGGCGTAACTGGCGGATGGAAAACCGCTTTAGGCCATGTCAAAACAGATTAGATTTTTTGGGGACAAGCAGATTTAGAATCTGACCCACGCACTGATTTACCTTGGCTGATAGAAGCATGTATCCCAGGGGTAGATGCCGTTGCTGGTTGGCGACAAGGGCGTGGAGAAGGCAAAATTTTAGCTTCAACAATTGCTAATAAAACTTGTCGTTTAGCCTTTGGTTTAGAAATTCACGACATGAACTGGATTAAATTAGTCCGCCGCGATTTAGTGGCTAATTTACCCATCGAAAAAATTACCCATCGCTACCTATTAGCAGTGCTGGCAGCACAGGGACATCGCGTCACAGAAATTCCTACACCCTGGCATCCGCGCTACTCTGGTCAAACTAAATTTGGTAAAGGGCGTCTGATTTCTTCAGCGATTGATTTTGGCAAATTATGGTGGTGGTTCCAAACTGAAGGTCGTAAAATTAAGCTACCTCAATCTCAATCCGCTGACCTAACAATGGTTGGAATCTCGGCTGGACGCTAGCCAATTTAGAAAAGCTTGGTATTTTTGGCTAAGTCAGATTGCCAACGGCGGAACAAAAACTGAAACAAATCCGATCGCTTGCCGAACAGGGGGCTATTTCCAAGTTCCAACTTTATGATATGGAAGATATTTATGCGACTCGGAAGCGAGAATTACTCGCGGGGAAGGGGTAATTAATACGCAAAATCAGCCGGTAAACAAAGATTTTCAAATTCCTCGCCAAACCGAAGTAATTTCGCCACAAAAAGAGTTAGAATTAGCCCAAAAAAATCTAGATAAAGAGATCGCGAATGCTCGTCTGGCAAGGGAAAACAGTCGAATTGAACTGCAAGAAGCGCTGAGAGATTTAGATAGAACGGTTATTTATGCCAGTATGGATGGTTTGGTGAGTCGAGTTTTTATTCATAGTGGAGAAGTGGCAGCTCCTCGCAATTCCTTAGTTAAGATGACGCAGGATGTAGTTTTTAAAGCTTATATCGACCAAGCAAAACTGAATGCGATTAACTTAGGAGATGTGGCAACCCTTCGGTTGGTTTCCTATCCCGGACGCGCGTTTCAAGCACGAGTGATTCGACTCAATCCTACCGTAGAAACCGAGGCAGTTAGACCGGGTAGAGTGGGAATCGATCGGCAGTATACTTATTCAGTTTGGGTGGCAGTTGAGGGACTGCAAATGCCGCGTGGATTGCAAGGTTACGTGCAGTTTGATAAAGGTAAAACGAGCTTAGTAATTCCCGAAAGTGCCGTGACTCATTTATCTGCTGGTGAAGCCATGGTAATGGTGGCAGTTGAGGGTAAAGCAGCCGTCAGAAAAGTCAAGCTTGGGAGGATATTTGATAACCAGAGAGAAGTACTAGAAGGCTTGCAGCCAGGGGAACAGGTTGTACTTTCAGCGAGGGCTTTAAATCCAGGCGATCGCTTAGAAATCGCTCCGGTAGAAGCGCAGAATCAACCTAACAAAATGGAGGCTTATTACAAAAATAAATGAAAAAAATTCTGGGATGGTTTAACTGGTTTAATCGAGAAAGAATCTCGCTTATAATGGGGTCTGGCTTGCTCGCATTGGGAGCATTTTTTCCGGATCGTTTACCAACTGAAGTAATCGATACATTTGGCATCAATTTTTATTGGCTCAATGCAGCTATACTTTTTTCGATATGGTTAGCTGTATTTGGTTTAGCTTTCACTTTTTTATTAAGTCTCAAACAAGCGCCGCGTCTGCTAATTTGGAGTGCATTGATTGCAGCGTTACTGTTTCCTTGTTTTGTTGTAAATTTGACGCCAGAGGTCAACTTTGTTGCCAAGGCATACTAGGACCAAGCCGAAGCCGTCAGCGACCACGTGAAAGAAAACTTTCCGGAAGTCCAAGCTCAGTGGAAGCAAAATATATTGCTAGCTCAAACACGGCCTACCACATCAGTATTTGAATTTAACATCAAAGATAGTCGATTTTTTCAAATGGCATCTTGGGACTATCTTTTATTATAAGGCATGGGTTATAATAACAAGTTTTTCCAATACATCGGCAAAGGTTGGGGTTGTACGGTTTCCGGGATTGTCATTGTTTTATTTGCGCTTTATTTGGGCATCGAAAACGACGGGCTGAACGTTTTTGTCAAAGATATGGGCAAGTTTTTACCCGGATTGGGATTGGTCATGGGGTTGAGAGTTTGTGGGTTAATTTCAGTCAATTTGATTGGTTGGTGAATCTAGCGATCGCAGCCACGGGTTTTGGCAGTATCTTAGTTTTACCAATCATCTGGATCCAAGTAATTTCTCACCGAAGAAGACGCGGGGACGCAAAGACAAGGAGACGCTACGCTACGGTGTTAGGTTGGATTTTATCTATGCCTGGGGGAATGGGAACGGGGACAAGCAAGCAACTGGTACATAGAAACGCAACGCTATGGTGAAGAAGCCATTCTTGGCGGGTTAATTAAAAACGATCCGCAAGCGATCGCGGCGGGATTTAAAATGTTTGATTGGGGATTTGCCCAACAAGCTGCCGATGGTAGTTTTAAAGGAGCAGGTGGCTTCCACAGCGCTTCTTTTTTTGTAGCAGCAGTTGCTCGCACGCTTTTAATACTTCAACAATCTCCCCAATCGCGACAATACGCCGATAAAATTGCATTCTACACCCCCCTGTTACATCGCGCCGCCCGCTGGATGATTTCGCCCCAAGTTTGGAGGCGGGGTACTACTAGCAACGAACCTTATACCCATCGCTTTTATTTAGTTGCCACTGCGCTAGGATTGACTGGTAAATTAACAGGCGATCGCGAATTAATTAACTACTCTCGCCAGTTAATTCAACAAGCTTTATCCCTTCAAGAATTAGACGGCGTTAACCCAGAAAAAGACGGTTATGACAGCAGTTATCAAGTTGCGGGGGTAGTCTACGCACAGCGGTGGTTGATCTACTTCCCCAACGACCCCCTCGCACCCAGAGTCACCGCAATGATTAACAAAGCGTTAACATGGGCGCAAACTAGAATTCTGCCAACTGGAGAAATTAACAGCGAGGGCAATACCCGCACCGGCGGACAGGAAACGCGACGAACGGGTGAAGTCAAACTTGTAGACCCCAGAATAGTTTATCGGGGTTTTGCTTACTGGGCGTCAGTCACGGGCGATTCCAGGTGGAACGCGATCGCTCGCCGCATTGCACAGTTCTACTACAACTAGGATAGTGCTAATTGGTAATAGCTAATTGGTAATTTGATTAAAAGGCGGTAGACTCCTGACAATTACCCATTACCCATTACCCATTACCCATTCCCAGTAATTTAAACATCTACTTTTTGGCAGATTTATAATTTCTGAAAATCACCGGGAATAAATCATCCTTGAAGCCGCTGAAAAAGAGAGTTAAGTCAGTCCGTAGTAAGAGGAAGCCAAGCAAAATTATCAATAAATTAAAGAGTATCAGATGTGAAAAATTAGAGGAACAGTGGCATGGCACTTCTAAAATTAGAGGATTTCGATCCAAACTATCGCGAAACGTTTGAAGGTGATGATGTAAAAGGGCTAGGCGTCTACGCCGAAGGCAATGAAAAGATTGGCACGGTTAGCGATGTGCTAGTCGATGAAAACGGTCATTTTCGGTATTTGGTGGTTGACTTAGGTTTTTGGATTTTTGGCAAGAAAGTATTGCTGCCAATTGGTCGTACCCGCATCGACTATAATGCAGATCGCGTATATGCGATCGGGATGACGAGAGAGCAAGCGGAAAACTTGCCTGAGTACAGCGATCGCATGACAGCGGATTACGATTACGAAGAGCGAGTCAGAGGCGTTTACCGCACTCAACCTGTAGAAGCATCGGCACCCGTTGACACTACCGCTGACTACTCAAGTTACGATCGCAATAGCTACAACTACGAGCGCGAACCCAATTTATTTGGCTTGAACGAGCGCGATCATCAAACCTTCAGACTCTACGAAGAACGGCTAATTGCTAACAAGAACCGCTACAAAGCTGGAGAAGTAGCAGTTGGTAAACGCGTTGAAACCGAAACCGCACGAGTTTCCGTTCCCATCGAAAAAGAACGAGTTGTGATTGAGCGAGTTACCCCATCAGAAGCTGGGACTCGAGTTAATCCTGGTGAAGTTGCTTTCCAAGAAGGGGAAGTGGCGCGGGTCGAACTCTACGAAGAAACTCCCGACATTCACAAAGAAGCATTTGTGCGCGAAGAAGTCCGAGTCAAGAAAGTGGTAGATCGGGATACCGTTGAAGCTCAAGACACCATTCGTCGGGAAGAATTAGATGTCAATACCGACGGCACTCCTGTTGTTGAGCAACCCAATAACACCCGTTCTGACCTAATTTAAGCAGCTTGCCTCACGAGCGCGATTTAGTCTAAAAGTAGGGTGCTAGCACAAGTACCCTACTTTTAATAAAAATCAGGACTTACGCACGACCTTGCCATCACCTTTGTTTCTTTGTAAATCTCTCGTTTCCAAATCAACGATTTTTCAGAGAAACCCGGAATATGAGCGTAAATTCTGAAAATGCTTGCTTTCACCAAGAAGACGCACCAGACAAAGGAGTTGGGGAGACGCTCTAAGCGACCATTGTCAAGTGAGAAGTTCCCGGTCAATAGCCTCCCGAATTTAAACGCGCTCTTATGAAGAAAATTCTTCCTTGTTGAAATCTCCTGGCGCCTACCATGGAGTGTCAGAGCGTCCCCGTGTCCCCCCGTCTCCGCCTCCTCTTCAAGAAGGTTTAAAAAAATGACTAATTCAACGTCCATCAACAAAATTGAATCTTACCAGCACAATCTTCGGATAAAAGTATTGATGGAAAAATTGAAGAGTAAGCTCAAAAATTTTTCCGTCCTAGACAAGCAAGGATTTGTCATGGGGCAAGTGAAGGATGTGGCGATCGACTCGGCGCGTCAGCTAAACTTAGTTGTATCTGAAGCTGATAATTATAACGGCTCCCGCTTGTTTTTATTAAGAAGCAGCCACATTCAGCAAGTGGACTCGGAAAATAAATCGGCAATCGTAGACCTGAGCAAAGCCGAAATAGACAACCTGCCCGAATATAAACCCTCCGAAAAGCAAGATGCTAAGCCTAAAATAACAACGCAGAAACCGATAGTAATTCCTAGTAGTATTTCAGAAATGCCCCCTGTTACTGAATCAAAAGATGACTCACCAGAATATGCTGAGCCGCTGGATGTAGTCGAAGAAGAAGTGATTCGCTTACTGGAAGAACGACTGGTAGTTGACCTGAAAAAACAGAAACTGGGCGATGTAATTGTCCGCAAACAAGTCGAAACTCGGATCGTGCAAGTTCCAGTCCGACGCGAGAAACTCATAGTAGAACAAGTCGGCCCAGACCGCAGACAATTAGCAGAAATCGATCTAGGACAAGCGGAAGAAATTGCTGAAGTTGAACCAGATAAAATTGCAACCCAAGATAATCAACCAACTGTCAGCGGCGTATTTAATTCTCCGAGAACGGCGAGTTTGCTGTTAGATGCAATTTCCAAGCAGCGAAATCACGGATGCAAGTACGTGCGCGTGGAAATTGTCCTCGAAGATGACAGGCATCAGCAAACTTATCAAGAATGGTTTAATCGCTGTTCGGGGCAGTAATATCGATTCAGTTGGTGCTTGTAGGGGCACGGCATGATGATATTGTTGGGTGTTGACCAAAATATTTGTATTGCCTTGCCCCTACACCCAATCGGCATGATGATATGGTTGGGTGTTGACCAAAATATTTGTATTGCCTTGCCCCTACACCCAATCGGCATGATGATATGGTTGGGTTTTTTACCAAAATATTTGTATTGCCTTGCCCCTACACCCAATCGGCATGATGATATGGTTGGGTTTTTTACCAAAATATTTGTATTGCCGTGCCCCTACACCCAATCGGCATGATGATATTGTTGGGTGTTGACCAAAATATTTGTATTGCCGTGCCCCTACACCCAATCGGCATGATGATATTGTTGGGTTTTTACCAAAATATTTGTATTGCCTTGCCCCTACACCCATACGGAATAGCAAGATAGCTGGCAAGGTATTCTAGATGCAGTTATGTTGGTTATGTTGGTGCGATCGCATCCCATTCTATACTACTAATACAGTACCTCGCTGCCAGCCATGAGCCTTTGCATTAACCCGATCTGCCCTCAACCAGACAACCCTGCCGATGGTAACAGCCGCTTCTGCCAAGGTTGCGGTTCACCCCTAGAAATAGCAGGGCGATATCGGGTAACTCGTCTTTTGAGCGATAAAACAGGCTTTGGCAAAGTTTATGAAGCTTACGAAGGCAACACCCCCAAAATTCTTAAAGTACTCAAAGAAGACCTCAACCGCAACGCCAAAGCCGTAGAATTATTCGAGCAAGAAGCAGCCGTATTAGGGCAACTAAATAACCCCGGTATTCCCAAAGTTGATGGCTATTTCCCATATCAAACCAGAAATGGCATCCGGTTGCACTCCATTGGCATGGAAAAAATCGAGGGCGTCAACTTAGAAGAATGGCTACAACAGCGAGGAAATCAACCAATTAGCCAAGAACAAGCCCTCAATTGGTTAGAACAAATAGCTGCAATTTTACATCTAGTCCATACTAGGCAATATCTGCATCGCGATATTAAACCATCTAACATCATGCTGCGATCCCCCCCTACCCCCCCTTCCCAAGGGGGGGAACGCACCCCCCCTTCGCTTGCGGGGGCAGGGGGGGATACCCCTTCGCAAGGGGGGGAACGCACCCCCCCTTCGCTTGCGGGGGCAGGGGGGGCTCCCCCTTCGCGGGCGGGGGCAGGGGGGGAGCCCCCGTGGCTTGCGGGGGCAGGGGGGGAGCCCCCGTGGGTTGCGGGGGGCGGGGGGGATCCCCCTTCGCAGGCCGGGGCAGGGGG
>NZ_JBHFNP010000304.1:0-3281 GCF_041929235.1 Microseira sp. BLCC-F43 | reverse complement strand
CGTCCCGGCGTCGCTTCCGGCGGTGTTGGCAGTGGGGGCGATGGATGACCAAGGGCATCCCATCGACTTTAGCAATTGGGGCGAAACCTACCAAAATCAGGGCATTCTCGCTCCTGGGTCAAACATTCTGGGAGCGCAACCTGGAGGCGGTACGGTACGGCTGAGCGGTACCAGCTTTGCCACGCCGATTGTTTCTGGAGTGGCAGCTTTGTTGCTGAGTCTGCAAGTGCAGCAGGGAGAAACACCCGACCCTCAAAAGGTACGCACCGCCATCATACAGAGTGCCTTACCTTGCGATGCTGCCGATACAAACAGCGATCGCTGTCTGGTTGGCAAATTGAATATTTTGGGTGCTTTGAACTTACTTACAGGAGGAAACATGGAAGAAACATTGGCAACCGTGGAAGCTTCTGGATGTGGCTGTGGCGGAACCGGAGCGAGCAATCAACGGTCGGCCTCGCCTCCATCCCCTCGTTCCCAGGCTGAGCCTGGGAACGAGAATAGTGAGGCTCTGCCTCTAGCTGAAATTGCTGCTTCTAGTCCAGAAATAGTCCCAGCAGAAGCGACTGCGCCAACAGTTGCTTCAACCCAAACCATTCCAACTCGTCCATCTATTTCAACAACTTCAACTATGTCGAATCGCAACTCGAATTATGTCACCGCTAGCCAATCTGATGCATCTACCGGCGGGAATATTGTCTATGCTCTGGGTACTTTAGGCTACGACTTTGGTACCGAAGCAAGGCGCGATACGTTTAAACAACTGATGCCTGGGGTGGCAGTGGATAACACTACCGTTCCTGCCAACCCTTACGATGCGCGTCAGATGGTCGATTATTTAGCAGAAAGTCTTTCCGAGGCGAAGGCGTTGATTTGGACGCTGAATATCGAATTGACTCCAGTTTATGCCATCGAACCCGTTGGTCCCTTTGCGCGGGATGTGTATGCAGTGTTGCAGGAATTGCTCTCTGGAACGATTCAAGCGGAAGATAGCGCCGATTATGTCGAACGGGTGAGTATTCCTGGACGCCTGACGGGACGGACGGTGAAGCTGTTTTCCGGGCAAGTGGTGCCAGTAATTGAGCCGGAAAATACGCGCGGAATGTACGGTTGGAAGGTGAACAATTTAGTCACGGCGGCGATTGAAACTGTCCGTGCGACTACAGAAGAAGTCAACGAAGCAGGGATGCAACGCACCCTGGATAGTTTCCTCAATCGCATCTATTACGATTTGCGGAATTTGGGTACGACTTCTCAAGATCGGGCGCTCAATTTTGCGGCGACGAATGCGTTTCAAGCGGCTTCTACCTTTGCCGAAGCGGTGGCGCAAGGAATGGAACTCGATAGTATTACCGTGGAGAAGAGTCCTTTCTGTCGGATTGATAGCGATTGTTGGGATGTGAAGCTGAAGTTTTTTGACCCAGAAAATAGTCGTCGTGCCAAGAAAGTGTTCCGGTTCACGATTGATGTTAGCGATGTGATTCCAGTGACTTTGGGCGAGGTTCGTTCTTGGTCTACGCCGTATTAATTGGTTGAGCAATGAGATAAATCTCGTTGCTCAAACCTCAAATCTGTTTTCACGGGTTTGTTGTGGGGACGTTATATATCCTGTTGTAGAGACGTTACATGTAACGTCTCTACAACAGGGTGCGCTCCCTAATAGACCTCGACAATAAACAGCCTCAAAGACAGGCGAGACGCCTATCCCACAAGAGTTTTTGTCGAAGTCTAATAGACCTCGACAATAATTCTTGTGGGGTGGGCATTCTGCCCGCCAAAGAGGATAGTTTTTGTCGAAGTCTAATAGCGTCATCGATTCACGCGCGGTTTTTCCGGCTTAACGTTCGTAATTTGATGGTGCGAATCGCATTTATTCTGATTTTTGATATGGCGATTCGTGCCTCTAGTTGCTGCGAATAAATCTAAAAATTAAGCCCGAAAAATAGAGTCAAATTTAAGCAAAAATTAGGCAAAAAATGCTTGACACTTTTGAATGGGTTTGTATAAGATTATGAACAAGCGATCGCTAGTGAAAAATATTCAATTTCCCACAAGAGCGATCGCGGTAGAGAAAATCTCCAAACTCAAAGAGTGCGATCGCATCCCAAAACCTTTCTTTAAAGAAGGAGCGATCGCACTCTCACCCAAGGCAATTAGTAAAAGTTTTCTTCTCCTACAGAAGAGGGGCGATCGCACAATCTTAACATCAGAGCGATCGCCATCAACACAGTCTTCTTCATATGATGAAGAAGTGGTCAATCAGACCAAAACCACACAAAACCACGTACAATGGAGTCGATGAAATATGAAGACCAAAAAATCTTTGAATCCCCAAATCGTTGCCCCAGTTGAACGGACAACCGCCACCAGCCGCAACAACAATGCAGGCAGCCCTGGGGTGGACGCGCAGATGGAGTTACTACCATGGAACCCCTTTTTCCGGGGATGACGCAGAGTAATCTATCCGATTCTATCAGTAACCTCAAAAAAGGTCATTCATTCTTTTGTCATTGGCGGCGGGGCACGAAGAGCCTTTCGGAATTGACGCGCAACCTCTGATACCATCGGGCTTGTCCTAACCTGGTACGCGGGAAACTCGTTGCGGTTCTTCCCTTCACCTCTACTACGGGATAGACCAGAAGAGTTACTGATATCTAAGCGATCGCTAGTGAAAAATATTCAATTCCACCCTTGCGATCGCGGTAGAGAAAATCTCCAAACTCAAAGAGTGCGATCGCACCCCAAAACCTTTCTTTAAAGAAGGAGCGATCGCACTCACAAAAAAGTTTTCTTCTCGACAGAAGAGGGGCGATCGCACAATCCCAACATGAGTGCGCGATCGCCATTAACACAGTCTTCTTCATCAACAGAAGAAGTGGTCTTGCCCGACAGGACCAAAACCACACAAAACCACGTACAAGGTCGTACAACTATGAAGACCAAAAAATCCTTGAATCCCCAAATCGTTGCCCCAGTTGAACGGACAACCGCCAACGCCAACAGCCCAACGCAACAATGCAGCCACGGTTGCTCTTTTGACCTTTTTCCGGGGATGACGCGGAGTAATCCCTCTGATTGTATCAGCAACCTCTTGCAAAGGTCAAAAGTCTTTTGTCTCTTCCCATGGCGCACGATTCGCTTCAATGAATTGACGCGCAATCTCTGATACCAGGCGGGTTTCCGATACCTGGTACGCGGGAAACTCGTTGCGGTTCTTACCTTGACCCCTACTACGGGATTGACCAGAGGACTTACTGATACCGATGCCAGCTAGTAACTTG
>NZ_JBHFNP010000303.1:0-3083 GCF_041929235.1 Microseira sp. BLCC-F43 | reverse complement strand
CGTCCCGGCGTCGCTTCCGGCGGTGTTGGCAGTGGGGGCGATGGATGACCAAGGGCATCCCATCGACTTTAGCAATTGGGGCGAAACCTACCAAAATCAGGGCATTCTCGCTCCTGGGTCAAACATTCTGGGAGCGCAACCCGGAGGCGGTACGGTACGGCTGAGCGGTACCAGCTTTGCCACGCCGATTGTTTCTGGGGTAGCAGCTTTATTGCTGAGTCTGCAAGTCCAGCAAGGGGAAACACCCGACCCTCAAAAGGTACGCACCGCCCTCATACAGAGTGCCTTACCTTGCGATGCTGCCGATACAGACAGCGATCGCTGTCTGGTTGGCAAGTTGAATATTTTGGGTGCTTTGAACTTACTTACAGGAGGAAACATGGAAGAAACATTGGAAAGCGTTACAGCTTCTGGATGTGGCTGTGGCGGAACGGGGGCGAGTATCGAGCCTCCGGTAGCAGCCGAAGCCGTTCGTCCCCAGCTTCAGACTGGGGACGAGAGTAGCGAGGCTGAAATAGTCCCAGCAGAAGCAACGGCGCCAACAGTTGCTTCAACCCAAACCATCCCAACTCGTCCATCTATTTCAACAACTTCAACTATGTCGAATCGCAACTCGAATTATGTCACCGCTAGCCAATCTGATGCATCTACCGGCGGGAATATTGTCTATGCTCTGGGTACTTTAGGCTAGGACTTTGGTACCGAAGCAAGGCGCGATACCTTCAAGCAACTGATGCCTGGAGTGGCGGTGGATAACACTACGATTCCTGCCAACCCTTACGATGCGCGTCAGATGGTCGATTATTTGGCAGAAAGTCTTTCCGAGGCGAAAGCTTTAATTTGGACGCTGAATATCGAATTGACTCCAGTTTATGCCATCGAACCCGTTGGTCCCTTTGCGCGGGATGTGTATGCAGTGTTGCAGGAATTGCTCTCTGGGCAAATTCAAGCGGAAGATAGCGCCGATTATGTCGAACGGGTGAGTATCCCCGGACGCCTGACGGGACGGACGGTGAAGCTATTTTCCGGGCAAGTGGTGCCAGTAATTGAACCGGAAAATACGCGGGGAATGTATGGTTGGAAGGTGAACAATTTAGTCACGGCGGCGATTGAAACTGTCCGTGCGACTACAGAAGAAGTCAACGAAGCAGGGATGCAACGCACTCTCGATAGTTTCCTCAATCGCATCTATTACGATTTGCGGAATTTGGGGACGACTTCTCAAGACCGGGCGCTCAATTTTGCGGCGACGAATGCGTTTCAAGCAGCTTCTACCTTTGCAGAAGCGGTGGCGCAAGGAATGGAACTCGATAGTATTACTGTGGAGAAGAGTCCTTTCTGTCGGATTGATAGCGATTGTTGGGATGTGAAGCTAAAGTTTTTTGACCCAGAAAATAGTCGCCGTGCCAAGAAAGTGTTCCGGTTCACGATTGATGTTAGCGATGTGATTCCGGTGACTTTGGGCGAGGTGCGTTCTTGGTCTACACCGTATTAATTGGCTGAGCAACATAGTTCAAGCTCGTAGGGTGCGTTACGCTATCGCTAACGCACCATCTTCCGGCTAATAACTTGGCAAGAAATTTCAGTTTTGAAGAGAAGTACATGTCAATATCTACTTCAATCATTCTCTAATAGCGTCATCGATTCACGCGCGGTTTTTCCGGCTATTCGTTCGTAATTTGATGGTGCGAATCGCATTTATTCTGATTTTTGATGGCGATTCGCGCCTCTAGTTGCTGCGAATAAATATAAAAATTAAGCCCGAAAAATCGAGGGTAATTTAAGCAGGAATTAGCCAAAAAATGCTTGACACTTTTGAATGGGTTTGTATAAGATTATGAACAAGCGATCGCTAGTGAAAAATATTCAATTCCACCCTTGCGATCGCGGTAGAGAAAATCTCCAAACTCAAAGAATAGCGTACGCACACCATAAGCGTACGCACTCTCACCCAAGGCAATTAGTAAAAGTTTTCTTCTCCTACAGAAGAGGGGCGATCGCACAATCCCAACATCAGAGCGTACGCCATCAACACAGTCTTCTTCATATGATGAAGAAGTGGTCAATCAGACCAAAACCACACAAAACCACGTACAATGGAGTACAACTATGAAGACCAAAAAATCCTTGAATCCCCAAATCGTTGCCCCAGTTGAACGGACAACCGCCACTAGCCGCAACAATGCAGGCAGCCCTAGTGGGTTGTCCGCCTCGGAGTTTGAGTGGACTTTGGTATGGGGGACGCCTTTTTCCGGAGATGACGCGGAGTAATCTCGTAGATTCTATCAGTAACCTAATGCATTGGTCAAAAGTCTTTTGTCATTGGCGGCGGCGCACGATTTGCCTTTCGGAATTGACGCGCAATCTCTGATACCATCGGGCTTGTCCTAACCTGGTACGCGGGAAAGTCGTTGCGGTTCTTCCCTTCACCTCTACTACGGGATTGACCAGAGGACTTACTGATACCGATGCGATCGCTCTTGAAAAATATTCAATTCCACCCTTGCGATCGCGGTAGAGAAAATATCCAAACTCAAAGAGTGCGTACGCACTCTAACCCAGCAAGTTAAAAAAGTTTTCTTCTCCACAGAAGAGGGGCGATCGCACAATCCCAACATAGCGAGCGATCGCCATCAACACAGTCTTCTTCATCAACAGAAGAAGTGGTCAATCAGACCAGAACCAAACCAAAACCACGTACAATGGAGTACAACTATGAAGACCAAAAAATCCTTGAATCCCCAAATCGTTGCCCCAGTTGAACGGACAACTGCCACCAGCCGCAACAACAATGCAGGCAGCCCTGGGGTGGACGCGCAGATGGGATTGGTACCATGGAACCCCTTTTTCCGGGGATGACGCAGAGTAATCTATCCGATTCTATCAGTAACCTCAAAAAAGGTCAAAAGTCTTTTGTCTCTTCCCAAGGGGCACGATTCGCGTCAATGAATTGACGCGCAATCTCTGATACCAGGCGGGTTTCCGATACCTGGTACGCGGGAAACTCGTTGCGGTTCTTACCTTGACCCCTACTACGGGATTGACCAGAGGACTTACTGATACCGATGCCAGCTAGTAACTTG